>DATINB010000579.1:0-3311 GCA_035474775.1 Luteimonas sp. | reverse complement strand
AGCGCCTCGCGATCCTTGCGCTCGCGCTCCGACTTCTCGACCGCATCGATATACGGCTGGTCGATCCGGCGGGCGGCGATTTCACGCAACGCGAGGACGGTCGGCTTGTCGTCGTTCTCGCTGTTGTCGATCTGCGGCTCGACCCCATTGGCCAGCTGGCGGGCGCGCTTGGCGGCCATCATCACGAGCTCGAAGCGGTTGTCCACGACTTCCAGGCAATCTTCAACGGTAATACGGGCCATGTGTCTCCCGGCGGCCGAAGGCCGTCGACTCGGTGTGTCAGGGGTCGCAAAGTATAGCCGCGCGCGCAGCCGCCCGCAAACTTGCGCCTTTGAAAACAGCGGCTTGCACGGCCGCGACGCTCCGGGGCCCGGCCGTACGGCGCTCAGCCGGCCAGCAAGGCCACCAGCAACCCGGCGTGGCGGGCGGCCTGCGCCTCGCGCCGCAGGCGACTGGCGGTGAAGATCGCGCACATCTCGTCCACCGCGGTCTCGAAGTGCTCGTTGACGACCACGTAATCGAACTCGTCGAAATGCGACATCTCCTCCCGCGCCGCGGCCAGGCGCTGGGTGATCACCGCTTCGCTGTCCTGCCCGCGCTTGCGCATGCGCTGCTCCAGTGCTTCCCGCGAAGGCGGCAGGATGAAGACGCTCACGGCCTCCGGCACCTGCCCGCGCACCTGGCGCGCACCCTGCCAGTCGATCTCGAGCAGCACGTCGCGCCCCTGGGCCAGCTGCGGCTCCACCGACTGGCGCGCGGTGCCCTTCCAGTCGCCGTGCACCAGCGCGTGTTCGAAGAACCCGCCGGCATCGATCATCTGCTGGAAGGCGTCGCGTGCGATGAAGTGGTAATGCTCCGCATGGCGTTCACCCGGCCGCGGCGCCCGCGAGGTGAACGAGATCGACAGGCAGATTCCGGGGTCGCGCGCCAGGCAGGCGTTGACGATGCTGGACTTCCCCGCACCCGACGGCGCCGCGACGATGTAGAGCGTGCCGCGGATCGCGTGCGGGGCCAGCAACGAGGTCGGCCGGTCACTCAATGTTCTGCACCTGTTCTCGCACCTGGTCGATCAGCACCTTGAGCTCGACCGCCAGGTTGCTGGTCCGCGCATCGATCGACTTCGAACCGAGCGTGTTGGCCTCGCGGTTGAACTCCTGCAGCAGGAAGTCCAGCCGGCGGCCCACCGGCTCGCAATGCCCGAGGATGCGCCGGATCTCCGCCACGTGGCTGTCGAGGCGATCGAGTTCCTCGTCCACGTCGAGCTTCTGCAGCCACAGCACCAGCTCCTGCTCGACCCTGGCCGGCTCGACCGCGTGCGGCAGATCCGCGAGGCGCGCCGCCAGCTTGGCGCGCTGCCCTTCGCGGATGGCCGGCATCAGCCCGCGCGCCTGCGCGGCGCAGCGCGCGATCGCATCGACGCGCTCCAGCATCGTGGCCACCAGCCTGCCCGCCTCGCGCTCGCGCGCCAGGACGAATTCACCCAGCACCTCGTCCAGCAGGGCCAGTGCCTCGGCCTGCAACGCAGCCGGATCCAGCGTGTTCGACTGCAGGACGCCTGGGAACTGCAGCAATTGCACGAAGTCGGTCCGCATGCCGGGAAACCGCGTCCCCATCTCGCCGGCCAGCATCGACAACCGCCCCAGCAGCCCCTCGTCGAGTTGCAGCGACACGGCGCCGTCGACCACGCGCAGGCGCAGCGACAGGTCGACCTTGCCGCGCGACACGCGGGCGGCCACGCGCTCGCGCGCGAGCGGCTCCAGCACCCGCAGTTCGTCGGGCGTGCGGACGCCCAGCTCGAGGAAGCGATGGTTGACCGCCCGGATCTCGCACCCGAGCGTGCCCCAGGCGGTGCTGCGCTCGCCGGCGGCGAAGGCGGTCATGCTGCGGATCATGCGGGCAACCGGGCGTGCGGGAGGTGGATGGTAAACTCGCGCGCCTTGCTGCGGTGATTTCCATGTCCGATCCCACCCGACCCAGTGGCCGCCGCGCGGACCAGATGCGCGAGGTCCGCATCGAGCGTGGCTTCACCCGCCACGCCGAGGGATCGGTGCTGGTCGCCTTCGGCGATACCCGCGTCCTGTGCACGGCCAGCGTCGAGAACCGCGTCCCGGGCTTCCTGCGCGGCAAGGGCCAGGGCTGGGTCACCGCCGAATACGGCATGTTGCCGCGCGCCACCCATACGCGCGGCGACCGCGAGGCGTCGCGTGGCAAGCAGGGCGGGCGCACGCTGGAGATCCAGCGCCTCATCGGCCGCACCCTGCGTGCCTGCGTGGACCGCACGGCGCTGGGCGAACGCACCATCACCCTCGACTGCGACGTGCTGCAGGCCGATGGCGGCACGCGCACGGCCGCGATCACCGGCGCGTACGTGGCGCTGGTCGATGCGGTGCGCTGGCTGCAGTCGCGGCGCGAGATCCCCTCCGGCGCGCATGCGCGCGACCCGATCCACGGTGCGGTCGCCGCGGTCTCGGTGGGCGTCTACCGCGGCCTGCCGGTGCTCGACCTCGACTACGCCGAGGACAGCGACTGCGACACCGACATGAACGTGGTGATGAACGATGGGGGCGGCTTCATCGAGCTGCAGGGAACCGCCGAAGGCCACGCCTTCCGGCGCAGCGAGCTGGACGGGATGCTCGCCCTGGCCGAACACGGTATCCGCGAACTGTTCGCCGCGCAGGCTGCCGCGCTCGCCGCTTGATGGCAGCCGTCCCGCAACCGGCGCGTTGGGTGGTCGCGAGCGGTAACCCGGGCAAGTTGCGCGAGTTCGCGGCGCTCCTGCAGGGCAGCGGCATCGAGGCCATCCCGCAGGGTGCATTCGGAATCGGGGACGTCGAGGAGACCGGACTCACCTTCATCGAGAATGCCCTGCTCAAGGCGCGACACGCGGCCCGTTGCAGCGGCCTGCCCGCGCTGGCCGATGATTCCGGCCTGTGCGTGGATGCGCTCGACGGCGCACCCGGCCTGTACTCGGCGCGCTATGCCGGTACGCATGGCGACAGCGCGGCGAACGTGGCCAGGCTGCTCGACGCGCTCCGCGGGATCGACGAGCCGCAACGCGGCGCCAGCTTCCATGCGTCCGTGGTCCTGCTCCGCCATGCCGAAGACCCGCGCCCGGTGGTGGCCGAGGGCGCCTGGACAGGCCGCATCGCCACCCGCGCGCGAGGCGACGGCGGCTTCGGCTACGACCCGGTGTTCTTCGATCCGCTGCATGCGCAGACCGCGGCCGAGATGCCGCCCGCGCTCCGCAACCGCATCAGCCACCGCGCGCAGGCGCTGGCGCGGCTGCGCGCACGCCTGGACGGCGCCTGAGG
>DATINB010000578.1:0-5247 GCA_035474775.1 Luteimonas sp. | reverse complement strand
GTACCTCGCGCGGTACTGGACACCAGCCGGTGACTCACGTATCTAGACGGTCCGACAAACCGGGAAAGAAGCAATGAAACATGCAGTCCTGAGTCTGGCCCTGGGCCTGATGTTCGCAGGCACCGGGATGGGGGCGGTCTCGGCCTCCGAGCTGCTGACCGGTTCGGTCCCGGACATCGTGGCGCAGCAACTGGAGATCCGGCGCGACCTGCAGGCCGAGCGTCGCGGCTGGGACCAGGTGACGCTCAGGGAGCGCGCCACGGTGATCGAGAACCAGCAGATCGTGTTCGACCTGCTGCGTGATCGTTCATCCATGGACGAGTTGAACCCGCGCGAGCAGGTGAGCGTCATGAATGCGCTGGAGACGATCCGGACCATCGCCAAGGATGCGAAGGGCGACCGGAAGATCTGCACGCGCGAGCGCGCCACCGGCAGCAATCACCCGGTACGGGTGTGCCGGACCGCCGAGCAGATTGCGCGCGAGCGTGCGGCGAGCCGTGAAGGCATGGACCAGGCATCCCAGTTGAGCCGTCAACCGCGGCGCTTGAATGGCCCCTGACATCGTGCGCTAGTTCAACGGGAGCTCCTCGACCCGGGACAGCGTGCGCAGGAAGGTCCGTTCGTCGAACCCGCGGTTACGGGCGGCAGCTGGATCTCCAAGGATGACAACCACACGGCTCTTCTGCGGGAAGATGTAGAGGCCTTGGTTGAATTGGCCCCTCGCGGCCATCGACCACGCCTCGGGACGGTCCAGGCCACCCCCCAGCCACCACCCCATTCCGTAGGTCCGCTTGGCCGCGCCCGGTTTGAAGCATTCCTGCAATGCCTCTCGGGACACGACCTGCTGCCCGTTCCAGCGGCCTCCGTCGCGCACGAACCGACCCAGGCGCAGCAGGTGGCCAGGCGTCATCAGCGCGCCATCGGCCAGGTGCGGGTGACCGTCGGACGTGCCGAGCCAGCTGACCCGTATGCCGAGCCGATCCAGCACGCGTTGGCGCAGGTACACGTCGGCGCGTTGGCCGGTCGACGCCTGCACGACTTTCGCGAAGGCAAGGAACGGATAGGGGCCGTACGCGAAGCGGCGCCCGGGCGGCGCCAGCACGGCAGCGGCAAGCGCGGCCTGCACGGACTGGCGTGCCAGCTGGTCGCTGTCGCTGGCGTCACCCCTGGACGGGTCCAGCCCCGAGCTGAGGGACAGCAGGTCGCGCACGGTGATGGTCGATCGGCCGTTGCGTGACTGCCAATCCGGCAGCACGCGCGAGACAGGTTCATCCCAGGCCAGCAGACCGTCGTCGACGGCCGCTGCCGCGATCAGGCAACTGAAGCCCTTGCTGATACTGAAGAGGCGCTGTGGCGCATCGGCGATGTCCGGCGAGCGGTAGCGCTGGTAGCTGATCGTGTCGCCATCCAGCACCAGCATGGCGGTGCCGCCGTGCGCGAACCGGTAGGCGGCTGCGGCCTCGTACGGTGCGTACCCGTCCGTGCCGCCAGGCACTGCAGACCCTGCTGGTGTGGCCAGCGCGATGCCCACGGCCAGCGCCGTGGCGGCCGCCCTGATCCGCCAGCAGCGGGCCGGGCGGGCCGGAGCGCCGCGGTCGTGCCCATCAGCCCTGTGTGCCGCCATGCTCCAGCCGTGCAAGGTTGTCGAGGTGCACTTTCACCAGGCGCCGTGGCAAGCGCCCGCCGAAGCCGGCGAGGTACTCGCCCGTGGCCAGCATCTCCTCACGCCACGCGGTCGCATCGACTTCGAACAGGGCATCTCCGGCCTCGGGGGTCACGCCGGCCGCGGCGAGGTCGATGTCGCCGCGTCGCGGGAGCAGGCCGAAGGCGGCCTCCCGGGCGGGCACCGTCCCCTCGACACGTCGGGTGATCCACTCGAGGACACGCATGTTCTCGCCGAAGCCGGGCCAGAGGAAACTGCCATCGGCGTCCTTGCGGAACCAGTTCACGTGGAAGATCTTCGGAAGTCGCGCGCCCGCGGTGTCCAGCGACAGCCAGTGGGCGAAGTAGTCGGCGAAGTTGTAGCCGCAGAACGGCTTCATCGCCATCGGGTCACGGCGCATGACACCGACATTGCCGGCCGCCGCCGCCGTGGTCTCCGATCCCATCGCCGCGCCGACGAGAACACCGTGTGCCCAGTCACGCGCCTCGAACACCAGCGGCAGCAGTGAGGCGCGCCGGCCACCGAACACGATCGCGCTGATCGGCACGCCCTGCGGGTCCTCCGCGCGCAGCGACCAGCTTGGACACTGGCGCGCGCTCACCGTGAACCGCGAATTGGGGTGCGCGGCCGGGCCGTTCGCCGGGTCGAAGTCGCGCCCCTGCCAGTCCTTCGCCGGGATGCGGTCGTCGAGACCGTCCCACCACGGCTGCCCGTCCGCGGTCAGCGCCACGTTGGTGAAAATGGTGTCGCGCTGGATCGTGGCGAGCGCATTCGGATTGGATCGCGCGCTGGTCCCGGGCGCGACGCCGAAGTAGCCGGCCTCGGGATTGATCGCCCACAGTCGACCATCGTCCCCCGGGCGCATCCAGCAGATGTCGTCGCCGACGGTCCACACCTTCCAGCCGGCGTCGCGGTAATGCTGCGGGGGAATCAGCATGGCGAGGTTGGTCTTGCCGCAGGCGCTGGGGAATGCCGCCGCGATGTAATGCACCTCGCCCTGCGGGTTCTCGATGCCGACGATGAGCATGTGTTCGGCGAGCCACCCCTCCTGGTGCGCCTGGTGCGACGCGATGCGCAACGCATGGCACTTCTTGCCGAGCAGCGCGTTGCCGCCGTAGCCGGAGCCGTACGACTTGATCAGCAGCTCGTCGGGGAAATGCATGATGAAGCGCCGCGCGGGATCCAGTTCGCCAAGCGAATGCAGTCCGCGGACGAACCGGCCCTCGCGTTCGATGCGCGCGAGCGCCGCGTACCCCATGCGCGTCATCAGCCGCATGTTGGCGGCCACGTACGCGGAATCGGTGATTTCCACGCCGCACCGCGCCAGCGGCGAATCGATGGGTCCCATGCAGTACGGGATCACGTACAGGGTGCGCCCGCGCATGCAGCCCTCGAACAGCGCGTCGATCTTGCGGTGCGCCGCATCGGGCGCCATCCAGTGGTTGTTGGAGCCGGCGTCCTCCTCGCGGGGATGGCAGACGAACGTGAGGTGCTCGACACGCGCGACGTCGTCGGGATCGGACCGGTGCAGCCAGCATCCCGGGTGGGTCTCCGCGTTGAGGGGCAGCAGCGTGCCATCGGCATGCATCAGCGCCAGCAGGGCGTCGTATTCGCCATCGCTGCCATCGCACCACTGGATCCGCTCGGGCCGGGTGAGCGCCGCGACGTCGGCCACCCACGTCTGCAGCGATTCGAGGCGTGTCCCCTGGACGCCGACCTGCCCCTGGTTCGGTACAGCACTCATGCAACGCCTCCTGACAGACCGGTGTGACAATCCCGAGTCTAGCCAGCCGCCGTCGACAAGTTCTCAGCGCTCCGCGGCTGCGAGGCTGTAACCGTTTACACCGGCATCGTGGACCACGCCGCTGCGCCAACGCGGCGCTGCGTGGCCGACGACCTAGGCCGGCACGAGGGTCCGCGTGAGGTGCGCCACGTAGTCCTCGAACTCCTCCTGCGGCATGCGTGCCTGGTGCAGCTGCAGATTGAGCTGCAGGAAGCCCACGTACGCCGCATAGGTGAGGCGCGCGCGATGGCGGGCCTCGGTGCGGCCCAGACCGGTCTGCCGGAACGACGCCGTGAGGTAGTCGAGCCGACGCTGGGACACGCGCTCGATGACCGGCTGGACCGCCGGATGGTCCAGCGCCTTGAGCAGCGCGCTGTAGACCACATGCGACTTGAATTCGTGCGCGACCAGCTGGAACAGGACGTTGAGGCGCTCGCGGGGATCGGCGACCGCTTCCAGCTTGCCGAACACATCCTGCTGCTCGACGGACTCCCAACGCTCGAGCGCCGCCTGCAGCAATGCGTCACGCGAGGGAAAATGCCAGTAGAAACTGCCCTTGGTGACCCCCAGGCGGCGCGCCAGCGGCTCCACCGCCACCGCAGCCACGCCCTGTTCGGCGATCAGGTCGAGCGCCGCCTCGGCCCAGTCGGCCGTCGTCAGCCGCCCGCGCTCGGGCTTGGCGGGTTCACTGGTCATCCGGCGAGTGTATCCATACGGATGGTGGTGGAACAGTATCGTCTGCAACCGCCTTCGCGAACCCGTTGACAGCGCGCCGCCAAAGTCCATACTAGCCCGTATGGTCCTGCCCGCAGGCCGCCTCGTGTCCCCACCCGCTGCGGCGATGCCGCGCCCGGAGCCCACCATGTCCATCCTCGCCCCGTTCCTGGTCCTGCTGCTCGCCGGCGCGTTCGCGGCCTATCACCGGCTGCGGCTTGCGGTCTGGGCTGCGCTGACGTCGGCCCTGCTGCTGGCGTGCTGGATCCTCGGCGCCAACCCTGCGGCCACCCTGGTGGCCGCCTTGCTGGTCGCGTGGATCGCCGTACCGCTGCTGGTGCCGCAGATCCGCAAGCCCTATGTGACCGCGCCGCTGATGACGTTCTACAAGCGCATCCTGCCGCCGCTGTCGCAGACCGAGCGCATCGCGCTGGAGTCGGGTTCGGTGGGCTTCGAGGGCGAACTGTTCTCCGGCCGCCCGGCCTGGGAGACGTTGCTCTCGCAGCCGAAGCCCGAACTGACCGCCGAGGAGCAGGCCTTCCTCGACGGCCCCGTCGAGCAACTGTGCCGCATGACCAACGACTGGGAGATCACCCACGTCCATGCCGACCTGCCGCCGGAGCTGTGGGCATTCATCAAGGCCAACCGCTTCTTCGGGATGATCATCCCGAAGGAATACGGCGGCCTGGGGTTCTCGGCCTTCGCCCACCACCGCGTGATCCAGAAACTGTCCTCGATCTCGAGCGTGGTCAGTTCCACGGTCGGCGTCCCGAATTCGCTGGGGCCGGGCGAGTTGCTCATGCACTACGGCACGCAGGCGCAGAAGGAGTACTACCTGCCGCGCCTGGCCGACGGCCGCGAGGTCCCCTGCTTCGGGCTCACCGGGCCGTTCGCCGGGTCCGATGCGACCTCCATCCCCGACTACGGCATCGTCTGCCAGGGCGACTGGAACGGCGCGCAGGTGCTCGGCGTGCGCCTGACCTTCGACAAGCGCTACATCACGCTGGCGCCGGTGGCCACGATCATCGGCCTGGCCTTCCGCATGTACGACCCGGATGCGCTCATCGGCGATACCAGGGACATCGGC
>DATINB010000577.1:0-5217 GCA_035474775.1 Luteimonas sp. | reverse complement strand
GCGCGCGCTTCCTGGCCGAGGTGGCCGGCCTGGCCGCGCAGCCCGGCCGGATCGGCAACTGGGCCGGGGCGTTCGCGACCCTGGCCGCATCGACCCTTGCCGAGCGCGCCGCTTAACGGAACTTTTGCACTGCCGGCGTCGACGTGGCAGAATGCGCGGCTCGTCGGACGCCCCTGCGCCGACACGACAGCAGCAGCACAGGACGCATGGCGAAAGACGACGTCATTGAATTCGAAGGCACGATCTCCGAGACCCTTCCGAACACCATGTTCCGGGTCAAGCTGGAGAATGGCCACGAGATCATCGCCCACATCTCCGGGCGCATGCGCAAGAACTACATCCGCATCCTCACCGGGGACAAGGTCAAGGTCGAAATGACGCCCTACGACCTCAGCAAGGGACGCATCACCTACCGCATGAAGTAGGCGTAGCCTTCCCGGGATGAAAAAAAGGCGGCCACTGGCCGCCTTTTTCGTTGCAGCCGCGACCGCGGACTAGTCCACGACCACCGGCAATAGCATCTCCGGCTCGGCCTGCACGTCGAGCACGATGGCGTCGTCGACGACATCCACGCCGACGCGGCCGCCCTTCACCAGCTTGCCGAACAGCAGCTCGTCGGCCAGCGGCCGCTTGATGCGGTCCTGGATTACGCGCGACATCGGCCGTGCGCCCATCTGCGGGTCGAAGCCATGCTGGGCCAGCCACTCCCGCGCCACCGGCGTGGTGGTCAGCGTCACGTTCTTCTCGTGCAGCTGCGCCTCCAGCTCGATCAGGAACTTGTCCACCACGCGCAGGATGTGCTCGAAGCCCAGCGCCTGGAACTGCACCACGGCGTCGAGCCGGTTGCGGAATTCCGGCGTGAACCCCTTGCGGATCACCTCCATCGCGTCGGTGCTGTGGTCCTGCTTCATGAAGCCGATCGACCTGCGCGAGGCCAGGCTGGCACCGGCGTTGGTGGTCATCACCAGGATCACGTTGCGGAAGTTCGCCTCGCGACCGTTGGTGTCGGTCAGGATGCCGCGGTCCATCACCTGCAGCAGGATGTTGAAGATGTCCGGATGGGCTTTCTCGACTTCGTCGAGCAGCAGCACGCAGTGCGGGGTCTTGACCACCTTTTCGGTGAGCAACCCGCCCTGGTCGAAGCCCACGTAGCCCGGGGGCGCGCCGATGAGGCGCGAGACCGAATGCGCCTCCATGTACTCGCTCATGTCGAAACGCACCAGCTCGATGCCGAGCTGCATCGCCAGCTGCCGGGTGACCTCGGTCTTGCCGACGCCCGTGGGGCCTGCAAAGAGGAAGTTGCCGATCGGCTTGTCCGGATTGGCAAGCCCGGACCGCGCGAGCTTGATCGCCGAGGTCAGGGTCTCGATCGCCGGGTCCTGCCCGAAAATCACCATCTTGAGGTTGCGCTCCAGGTGCTGCAGCACGTCCTTGTCGGATGCGCTGACCTGCTTGGTCGGGATGCGCGCCATCTTGGCGACGATCGCTTCCACCTCCTCGACGTCGATCGTCGACTTGCGCTGCTCCAGCGGCAGCATGCGCTGGCGGGCGCCGGCCTCGTCGATCACGTCGATGGCCTTGTCCGGCAGCAGCCGGTCGCCGATGTGCTTGACCGACAGCTCCACCGCGGCCTGCAGCGCCTCGTCGGCATACACCACGTCGTGATGCGCCTCGTACTTGGGCTTGAGCCCCTGCAGGATCTCGTAGGTCTCGCCGACGGTCGGCTCGACGATGTCGATCTTCTGGAAACGTCGGGCGAGCGCGCGGTCCTTCTCGAAGATGCCGCGGTATTCCTGGAAGGTGGTCGAACCGATGCAGCGCAGGTCGCCGGAGGCCAGTGCCGGCTTGATCAGGTTGGAGGCATCCATCGTGCCGCCGCTCGCCGAGCCGGCGCCGATGATGGTATGGATCTCGTCGATGAACAGGATGGCCCCCTCGCGCTTCTTGATCGCGGTGAGCACGCCCTTCAGGCGCTTTTCGAAGTCGCCACGGTACTTGGTGCCGGCGACCAGCGCGCCGAGGTCGAGCGAGAAGATGGTGGCGTCGAGCAGCACGTCGGGGACCTCGCCCTCGACGATCCGCTTGGCCAGCCCTTCGGCGATCGCGGTCTTGCCCACGCCCGCCTCACCCACGTACAGCGGGTTGTTCTTGCGGCGCCGGCACAGCACCTGGATGGTGCGCTCGATCTCGTCGGCACGTCCGACCAGCGGATCGATCCGCCCATCGCGCGCCATCGCGTTCAGATCCACCGCGAACTCGGCCAGCGCGTCGCCCTTGGCCTCGCCATCCGCGGCCTCGCCGGTCCTGGCCGACGCATCCTCCGCGCCGGGTTCGTCTTCGCCGGTCCGGGCGATGCCGTGCGACAGGTAGTTCACGACGTCCAGGCGGGTCACGTCCTGCTGGTTCAGGAAATACACGGCGTGTGAATCCTTCTCGCCGAAGATCGCCACCAGCACGTTGGCGCCGGTCACCTCCTTCTTGCCGGAGGACTGCACGTGGTACACCGCGCGTTGCAGCACGCGCTGGAAGCCCAGCGTGGGCTGGGTATCGCGCCCGTCGTCCTCGGCCAGCTTGGACACGGAACTCCCGATCGCCTGCTCGAGGTCGCCGCGCAGGCGCTGGAAGTCGGCGCCGCCAGCCTTGAGAACCAGTTCCGCGGACGGATTGTCGAGCAGGGCGAGCAGCAGGTGCTCGACCGTCATGTACTCGTCGCGTGCCTCGCGGGCGCGCTTGTAGCACTGGCCGATGCTGTATTCGAGGTCTTTGCTGAACATGGAGGATGCCTTCAGAGATCGTTGCGATCTAGATGGGGCCGCCCCTGCACTTATCCATGGCCGGCCATGGCTTCGTTTTATGCGCATCCACGTGTAGATGGCAACCCGACTGCGGCTGGATCAGAACGTTCCATTCACGGTCGGGCCGCGCCAGGCGTCGTGGGGCCCTGCGCCCCCCGGGCGTGCACCCGGTGATCGCTCAGGCCTTTTCCATCGTGCACAGCAACGGGTGCTGGTTCAGCCGCGCGAACTCGTTGACCTGTGCCACCTTCGACTCGGCGACGTCCCGCGTGAACACCCCGCACACCCCGCGGCCGCGGGTATGCACGTGGAGCATGACCTGGGTGGCCTTGTCCAGGTTCATCGCGAAGAACCGCGACAGCACCTCGACCACGAAGTCCATCGGGGTGTAGTCGTCGTTGAGGAGCATCACCGAATACAGGGGCGGCCGCTCCACCTCGGGGCCGCTGTTTTCCACCGCGACACCGTGGTCGCGCTCGTGTTCGTGTCTGGGTGCCATCAGCCGATTATACGGAGACCGCGCACGCGGGTGGACGCTGCCCACGGCCCGGACGAGAATGCCGCGATGCCGAACCCGCCTGCCCTCCCTCGCCATCCGTGGAGCCCCTGTCCCCTTGGGGCGCGGCAAGCCGCTGGCGGCGCGCCAGGGAACGTCGCGTGCCCACCCTGAGTTATCGCGAGGGCCGCTTCTGGCAGCCGGACGTCACCGTGGCCACGGTGGTGGTCGACGATGGCCGCATGCTCTTCGTCGAGGAGCACGTCGGCGGCGCCCTGGTGATCAACCAGCCTGCCGGGCACCTGGAGCCCGACGAGAGCCTCGCCGATGCCGCGCTGCGCGAGACCCTGGAGGAGACCGGCTGGACGGTGCGCCTGACCGCATTCATCGGCGCCTACCAGTGGAAGGTGCCGGCACCCGTCGGCGACACGCGCGGGCGGCACTACCTGCGCTTCGCGTTTGCCGCCCTGCCGGTCGCACACGACCCGGCGCGGGCGTTGGACCAGGGCATCGAGCGCGCCCTCTGGATGACCGCCCCGGAGTTGCAGCTCGCGCGGGCGCGGCACCGCAGCCCGCTGGTCTCGCAGGTGGTGACCGACTTCCTGGGCGGGCAGCGCCACCCGCTTTCGCTGCTGCGACAGATCACGCCGTGACCGCGGTGGATACCGTCGTCGGCATGTCCGGCGGGGTTGACTCGTCGGTCGCGGCCCTGCTCCTGCAGCAGCACGGCCACCGTCTGGCCGGGCTGTTCATGCAGAACTGGGCCGAGGACGACAGCGGCGACTGCCGTGCGGACGACGACCGGCGCGACGCGGTCGCGGTGTGCGGGCGGCTCGGCATCCCGGTTCACTTCCGCGATTTCTCGCGCGAATACTGGGCGGACGTGTTCACCCATTTCATCGACGAGTACGCCGCGGGACGCACACCCAACCCCGACGTGCTGTGCAACCGCGAGATCAAGTTCAAGCATTTCCTGGACGCCGCCCGTGCACTGGGGGCCGCGCGCATCGCCACCGGCCACTACGCGCGCATCGACAGCCGCGACGGTGGGTGGCGGCTGCTGCGTTCGCTCGACCGCGGCAAGGACCAGAGCTATTTCCTGCACCAGCTCGGCCAGGCGCAACTTGCGTCGACATTGTTTCCGCTGGGGACGCTGCACAAGTCCGACGTGCGCGCGCGGGCGCGGGCCGGGGGGCTGCCGACCGCCGCCAAGAAGGATTCCACGGGCATCTGCTTCGTCGGCGAGCGCGACTTCCGGACGTTCCTGGCGCGGTACCTGCCCGCGCGGCCGGGCGAAATCCGGACGCCGGACGGGCGCTGCATCGGCGAACACGCCGGCGTGTTCTACTTCACCCTCGGCCAGCGCGAGGGTCTCCAGCTGGGCGGCATGCGCGGGTTCGATGCCGCGCCGTGGTACGTGGCCGGCAAGGACGTCGGCACCAATGTCCTCACGGTCGTGCAGGGACGCGACCACGCGTTGCTGTTCTCGTCACGGCTGTGGACCGGTCCGATGCACTGGATCTCCGGCGTGCCGGGCCCGCCCGACTTCAGGTGTACGGCGCAGACGCGCTATCGACAGCAGGAAGAACCATGCGAGGTGAGCGTTGATGACTCGGGACGACTGCAGGTTCGCTTCGACCGGCCGCAGCGCGCGGTCACGCCGGGGCAGTCGCTGGTTCTCTATGACGGCGAGTGCTGCCTGGGTGGCGCCGTGATCGAGCGGACCGATGCAGCGCTGGAGGCGCGTGCGGGGCAGCGCATGGCCGCGGGCACCGCGGCATGATCGAGTCTCGCGTGTATGCCCTCGCGGGGCTGGCCCAGGCACTCCGGCAGGTACGGCGCATCGCGGAGACCGGCCAGGCGGAGGCTGCCGTGCTGCAGACCGCACTCGACAGCGTGTTCCGCATCGATGCGGACTCCCCCGAT
>DATINB010000576.1:0-3246 GCA_035474775.1 Luteimonas sp. | reverse complement strand
AGTAAGCCGGCTTCTTTCTTTGCAGAAGCCGGCGGCATGCCGGCTTTTCGTGCCCGCGACCGAGGCTGCAGACGGTACCGGTCAGGAACTGCAGGACAGCATCGAACACCCGGCGCGCTGCCGGGCCCAGTCCGGGCGGCGGGCCGAGAAGCGCTCGCGGCCGGGCTGGTCGTCGTACGGGCGACGCATCACGTCGAGCAGCTCGCCGATGCCGGAGGCATCGCCACGCTCGGCGCGATCGATCACCTCCTGGGCCAGGTAGTTGCGCAGCACGAAGCGCGGGTTGGCGGCCTGCATCCGTGCGATGCGCTCCTCTGCCGGCAGCGCATCGCCCTCGACCCGCACCCTGTAGGCCTGCAGCCAGTCCAGCAATGCCGGCTCGACCGCCGCGCGCTTCGTCGGGTCGTAGAAGGCGTCCTCGATCGGCTCCAGCACCGGCGCCGCCAGGCTGACCGACGCCAGGCCCCGGAAGAACAACGTCATGTCCACTTCGCCGTCCTGCAGCAGCGTCAGCAGCGCGTCCATCCGCTCGACATCGGCGTCGGTGCAGGCGGACAGGCCCAGCTTGCGCGCGATGTTGTCGCGGTCGGCACGCTCGTAGGTGTCGGCGTAGGCATCCAGCCCGGCCTGCAACGGCTCCACCCCGTCGAACAACGGGTGCAGCGCATCCGCCAGCCGCATCAGGTTCCACTGCGCGATCTTCGGCTGCCAGCCGAACCGGTAGCGGCGGCCCTGCGCATCGGTGGTGTTGGGCGTCCAGTCCGGGTCGTAGTTGTCGACCCAGCCGTAGGGGCCGTAGTCGATGGTGAGCCCGAGGATCGACATGTTGTCGGTGTTCATCACGCCGTGCACGAAACCCACCCGCATCCAGCCGGCGACCATGTCGGCCGTGCGCGTGCAGATCTCGCGGAACCAGTCGGCGTATACCCCGTCCGTGAACGCACCACGCGCGCGCAGGGCCGGCAGCGGATCGCCGCTGCCACCGAGCAGGTGCGGATAGTCGCGCCAGATGCAGAATTCGGCCATCTGCCGCAACAGCACGGTCTCCCCGCGCGACGTGGGCAGCTCGAAGCTCCCGAAGCGCAGGAACGAGGGCGCCACGCGGCACACCACCGCGCCGGGTTCGGGGCGTGCGTTGCCGTCGTAGAACATGTCGCGCACCACGTCGTCGCCGGTGCCGACCAGGCTCAGCGCGCGCGTGGTCGGGATGCCGAGGTGGTGCATGGCCTCGCTGCACAGGAATTCCCGGATCGACGAGCGCAGCACCGCGCGGCCGTCGGCGGTGCGCGAGTAAGGCGTGGGGCCTGCGCCTTTCAGCTGCAGCTCGTGCCGCGTGCCACCGGCGGCGACCACCTCGCCCAGCGACAACGCGCGGCCATCGCCCAGCTGGCCGGCCCAGTGCCCGAACTGGTGACCGCCGTAGTTGGCCGCCCAGGGATCCATGCCCCGCAGCACGGTGTTGCCACCGAAGACATGCGCAAAGGCCGGATCGTGGGCATCGTCCGGGTTCAGCCCGAGAGCGGCCAGCATTTCGGCGGACACCGCCAACACGCGCGGCGACGCCACCGGGGTCGGCTTGACTCGTGACCAGGCGGCCCCGGGCACCTGGCGAACGCCCGGGGTGGCGGATGGATCGCCGGGCAACTCGCGCAGCACGGCGTTGTCGAAGTTCAGGGTTTGCAGGCTCATGCCGCCACTGTATGGGTGGCCCCGTGGCGTGGCCGTAAACTAGGGGCCCCGCTGCGCCGTACCGGTGCGAAGAGACCGTCATGAGCGACCAGCCTGCCGCCACCCCAACCTTCGTCGAACTCGGCCTGCCCGCGCCGCTGCTGCAGGCGCTGGCCGCGGTCGGCTATGAATCGCCCTCGCCGATCCAGGCCGCGACCATCCCGCCGCTCATGGCCGGTCGCGACGTGCTCGGCCAGGCGCAGACCGGCACCGGCAAGACCGCGGCCTTCGCGTTGCCCGCCCTTGCCCGGATCGATTCCGCGCAGCGCAAGCCGCAGGTGCTGGTGCTGGCCCCCACCCGGGAACTGGCGATCCAGGTCGCCGAGGCGTTCCAGAAATACGCCTCGCACCTGCCCGGCTTCCAGGTGCTGCCGATCTACGGCGGCCAGGGCTATGCGCCACAGCTGTCGGCGCTGAAGCGCGGCGTGCAGGTGATCGTGGGCACGCCCGGGCGGGTCATCGACCACCTCAATCGCGGTTCGCTGGACCTGTCCGAGCTGCGCTGCCTGGTGCTGGACGAAGCCGACGAGATGTTGCGCATGGGCTTCATCGACGACGTCGAGGCGGTGCTCAAGAAAACCCCGGAGACGCGCCAGGTGGCGCTGTTCTCGGCCACCATGCCGCAGCAGATCCGCCGCATCGCACAGACCTACCTCAAGGATCCGGTCGAGATCGCGATCAAGTCGACCACCACCACCGCGGCCAACATCCGCCAGCGTTACTGGATGGTCAGCGGCGTCAACAAGCTCGATGCATTGACGCGCATCCTCGAGGCCGAGCCGTTCGACGGCATGCTGGTGTTCGCGCGCACCAAGCTCGGAACGCAGGAGCTGGCGGAGAAGCTGGCCGCGCGCGGGTTGTCGGCGGCCGCGATCCACGGCGACGTGGAGCAGAAGCAGCGCGAGAAGATGGTGCAGTCGCTCAAGGACGGGCGCATCGACATCCTGGTCGCCACCGACGTCGCCGCCCGCGGGCTGGACGTGGACCGCATCAGCCACGTGCTGAACTACGACATCCCCTACGACACCGAGAGCTACGTGCACCGCATCGGGCGCACCGGCCGCGCCGGGCGCAGCGGCGAGGCGATCCTGTTCGTGGCCCCGCGCGAGCGCGGCATGCTGGGCGCCATCGAGCGCGCCACGCGGCAGAAGATCGAGCCGATGCAGCTGCCCAGCGTGGACATGGTCAACGACCAGCGCGTGGGCCGCTTCCTCGGCCGCATCGGCGAGGCGCTGGAGTCCGATGGTGACCTGGCGCTGTACCGCGGCCTGGTGGAACGGTACGAGAGCGAACACAACGTACCGATGGTGGAGATCGCAGCGGCGCTGGCGAAGATGGTGCAGGGCGAAACCCCATTGCTGCTGCCGGCGGCGCCGCCGGCGCGTGCCGCGTTCGATCGACCGGAGCGCAACCCGCGCCCGCCGCGCACCGATGGCTATGCGCCGCGTTCGCCGGCTGCCGGTCCGCGCGGCGATGCGCCGCCGCCGGCGCGACGCGAACAGGCTGCGCGCCGCGCGC
>DATINB010000575.1:0-2244 GCA_035474775.1 Luteimonas sp. | reverse complement strand
GAGGCGCACCACCAGCGTGGCGAGGGTGAAGGTCTTGCCGGTGCCGGCGGAGGCTTCGATGGCATGGACGTCGTCGAGCGACAGATCCAGGTACGGATCGCGCGGCGTGGCGTCGCGCTTGCCCCCGCGCGCGTCTGCGTCGGCGCCCGCTCCAGTTACGCTAGCTGCCGTCCCGGCGGCCGAGCGGGAAGCGAACTCCGCGTCGCCAACAGCGGCGCTTGCGCCTGCATGTGAGCGGGCGTTGTCATCGCCAGGACGCCGGCTCATTCCGCGTCCTCCAGATCCAGGCTCTCGGCAATCGCGTGCAGTGCCTGCGCGTCGGTACCGGTGTACAGCTGGCCGTGAACCACCGCGCCGTAGATGGTCATGGCGAGGTCGACGAATTCCAGCTGCGTGGGCTCGTGTCCGAACGGGTCGCGGCCGCGCAGTGCCAGCTGCAGTGCCTCACCGTTGCCCTCGCCCCAGCTGCGGCCGCTGCCGTGCCAGCGCTTGGCCGCGGCATCCAGGCCCCTGCGCAGGTCGCCGCCGGCGCTGAACAGCTCCCAGCCGCTGTAGGGGCCGAACGGCAGTGGCCGGCGCAGGCCCTTGTCCCGCAAGGCCAGCAAATGGCGCAGCACGTTGCGCGCCTGCCCTGCATACAGCGCTTCACGCACATGCGGGCCGACGCCGGCATCGCCGCCGTCGTGGAACTCCACCAGCGGCATGCCCTGCCCCGCTGCGCTGGCCAGCAGCCAGTCGAGTCCGTTGCGAATCGCCGACGCACCTGCCGGCGGATCGAAACGCATGCGCACGAGGCCCTGCGGATACACGTCGGCGATGCGGCCGTGCAGGGTGGTGCCGTCGATGTCGGCTTCGAGCCGTGGCGCCGCGGGCACCGCGCCCGCGCGCCAGCCGCCAAAGGCCTGTGCATAGGCCTCGACCTGCCCGCGCACCTGCTCCAGCGTGCGCCGGCCCAGTGCGCCCGATGGCAGCAGGCCGCGCGCGCGCAGCAGCGCGTGCGCGGTGGCATCGTCGTCGCCACGCAGGTGGGCATCGAATACCGCGCGCTGCAGCAGCTGGCGCGCGTAGCCGCGGCCAGGTGCGAGCAGAGGTTCGACATCACCCTCGACGGATTCCACTTCGGACAGCCGCAGGCCCAGGCGCTGGCGGAGGAAGACATCGGCGGGCGCGCGCAGGAAGCGGCTCAGGTCATCGAGTGCCAGGCGCCCACCGCCACCGTCGACCACGGCCTGATCCACCTCCGGCAACGCGTCATCGCCGAACCACGGCGCCAGCGGCACCCGCCGCCGCAATGGCTGCGACGCCGCCGGCCACCACTGCTGGCGATACGAGAACCGCCGTGGCTCGTCGCCGGCCCCGAACGCCGCGGCCGCGAACGGCTGCAGCGGGTGGTGCACCACCAGCGCGCTGCCGGCATCGGCATCCGGCGCGTGCTGCGCTTCCACAGCCTGCAGCAGGTCCGCCACCAGCACCGACGGCTGGCGCGCGCTGCCGTCGCGCGGGTCGGCGCCCTGGTAGCTGACGTAGAACACGTCCTGCGCGGCGGCGAACAGCTGCAGGAACAGGAAGCGGTCGTCGTCGCGGGTGGAGCGGTCGCCGATGCGGCGGCGTTCGCTGCCGAGTTCGGCGGCCAGGCGGTCGAGACCGCCGGCGGGGTCGCGGCGCGGGAACTCGCCGTCGTCCATGCCCAGCAGGCAGATCACCCGGAACGGCAGCAGCCGCATCGGCACCATGCGCCCGATGCTGATGCCGCCGGTGAGCAGCGGCGCGCGGGTGTCGGCCTCGCCGAGCGCGGCGGCGAAGTGCGCACGCACGACTTCCGCCGCGACCGGTGCGTCGACGCCAGCGCGGCGGGCGTCGGTGGCGAAGGTGTCGATCAGGCCGCGCAAGCGGTCGAGTGCGCGTTGGCCGGCCGATGTGGACGGCGGGCGCGGCAGCAATGCGTCGAGCAGGCCGAGCAGGCGTTCGCGCCAGCCATCGGCCGGCAGCGCTTCGCCGAGCAGGCGCTGGTGCCGCGCCAGCACGCGCAGCAGGCGTACCAGGGTGTCGAGTGCGTCGAGTGCGCTGCCTTCCAGCTCCGGCAATGGCGCGACCACCTGCCCCTCGCCACCGGCCACCAGTGCGTCGCTGCCGCTGGCATGGCCGAGCAGCAGGCGGTCGAGCGCGAAGGCCCAGGTGTAGGCGTCGTCCTGCGGCGCATCCAGGCGCGCGCGGTGCGCGGCGTCGAGGCCCCAGCGCGCACCG
>DATINB010000574.1:0-5294 GCA_035474775.1 Luteimonas sp. | reverse complement strand
CGCGAACGCGGGCTGCTCAAGGACAAATCGCTGCAGCGGGTGGTGTTCACCGAAATCACCCCGCGCGCGATCAAGGAAGCGATGAACCAGCCGCGCGCGATCGCCGCCAACCTGGTGGATGCGCAGCAGGCGCGCCGTGCGCTCGATTACCTGGTCGGCTTCAACCTGTCGCCGGTGCTGTGGCGCAAGGTGCAGCGCGGGCTGTCCGCCGGCCGCGTGCAGTCGCCGGCACTGCGGATGATCGTCGAGCGCGAGGAGGAGATCGAGGCGTTCGTCGCACGCGAATATTGGTCGATCGAGGCCGAATGCGCGCACCCGGCGCAGGCGTTCACCTCCAAGTTGTCCAAGCTCGACGGAAAGAAGTTCGAACAGTTCACGGTCACCGATGGCGACAGCGCGCAGGCCGCGCGCGAACGCATCGTGCGCGCCGCCAATGGCGCGCTCCACGTCACCGACGTCGCCAGCAAGGAGCGCAAGCGCCGTCCCTCGCCGCCGTTCACGACCTCGACGTTGCAGCAGGAGGCCTCGCGCAAGCTCGGGTTCACCACCAAGCGCACCATGCAGGTCGCGCAGAAACTCTACGAAGGCGTGGCGATCGGCGACGAAGGTACGGTCGGCCTGATCACCTACATGCGTACCGACTCGCTGAACCTCTCGGGCGACGCGCTCGGCGAGATCCGCGACGTCATCGCGCGCGACTTCGGCACGCGCGCGCTGCCGGACAAGCCCAACGTCTACCAGACCAAGTCCAAGAACGCGCAGGAAGCCCACGAGGCGGTCCGCCCGACCTCCGCGCTGCGGACGCCGGCGCAGGTGGCGAAGTACCTCGACGACGACGGCCGACGGCTCTATGAGCTGATCTGGAAGCGCGCCGTGGCCTGCCAGATGGTGCCGGCCACGCTCAACACGGTCAGCATCGACCTCGCCGCGGGTGCCGAGCACAGCTTCCGCGCCTCCGGTACCACGGTGATCGATCCCGGCTTCCTCGCGGTCTACGAGGAAGGCAAGGACCAGAAGACCGAGGACGACGCCGACGAGGGCCGCAAGCTGCCGGCGATGAAGACCGGCGACCGCATCCCGCTGGACCGCATCCACGCCGACCAGCACTTCACCGAGCCGCCGCCGCGGTTCTCGGAAGCGTCGCTGGTCAAGACGCTGGAGGAGTACGGCATCGGCCGCCCGTCGACCTACTCGTCGATCATCCAGACGCTGCAGTTCCGCAAGTACGCCGAGATCGAGAGCCGCCGCTTCCGCCCCAGCGACGTCGGCCGCGCGGTGTCCAATTTCCTGAGCGGGCACTTCACCCGATACGTGGACTACGACTTCACCGCCAAGCTCGAGGACGAGCTGGACGCGGTGTCGCGTGGCGAAGAGGACTGGAAGCCGCTGATGGCGCGATTCTGGGGTCCGTTCAAGGAACTCGTCGACGAGAAGACCGAGTCGGTGGACCGCAACGAGGCCACCGGCGCGCGCGAGCTCGGCATCGACCCCAAGAGCGGCAAGCCGGTCAGCGTGCGCCTGGGTCGCTACGGGCCGTATGCCGCCATCGGCAGCACCGCCGAGGACGCCGAAGACAAGCCCACGTTCGCGTCGCTGCGCCCGGGGCAGAGCATGCACACCATCGCGCTGGCCGATGCCCTCGACCTGTTCCGCCTGCCACGCAAGCTGGGCACCGACAAGGACGAGGAGGTCAGTGTCGGCGTCGGCCGCTTCGGGCCGTTCGCCAAGCGCGGCAGCGTGTACGCCTCGCTCGGCAAGGACGACGATCCGTACACCATCGACCTGGCGCGCGCGGTGTTCCTGATCGAGGAGAAGGAGGAGATCGCGCGCAACCGCATCATCAAGTCCTTCGACGGCAGCGACGTGCAGGTGCTCAATGGCCGCTACGGCCCCTACCTCAGCGACGGCAAGCTCAACGGCAAGATCCCCAAGGACCGCGAACCGGCGTCGTTGACGCTGGCCGAGGTCACCCAGCTGATGGAAGAAACCGGCAAGCCGATGCGCAAGGGCTTCGGCAAGAAGGCGGTGGCGAAGAAGGCGCCCGCCAGGCGCACCACGCGGGCGGCGGGAACCGCAACGGCGGCCGCGCCGGCGAAGGCGGTGCGCAAGGTCGCCAAGAAAAAGAAGAAGACCGCGCGCAAGGTGGCGAAGAAGGTCGCCGCCAAGGGCGCGACGGCGCCCGCCAAGACCGCCACCCGGGCCGCCACGGGCGCGGCACGCAAGGCATCCGTGCGCGCACCGGCCGCGGCCGCGGCCGGAGACGACGCGCCGTTCTGACCCGGCCGCCGGTGAGCAGGTGACCGACCCACGATGCGCGAGCGACTGACCGTCGATGGCGCGGCCCTGCTGCTGCGGCAGGGCGCGGTGCTGGCGTACCCCACCGAGGCCGTCTGGGGGCTCGGCTGCGACCCATTCGACGAAGCTGCGGTGATGCGCGTGCTGGCCATCAAGCAACGCCCGGTGGCGAAGGGACTGATCGTGGTCGCCGCCGTGCCGGCGCAGCTCGAGCACCTCATCGACTGGCCCGCGCTCGCGAGCGACCAGCGCGACACGGTGCTGGCATCCTGGCCCGGGCCACACACCTGGGTGGTTCCTGCATCGGCGCGAGCCCCGCGCTGGATCACCGGCCACCACGACGGCATCGCCGTGCGCATCAGCGCGCATCCGGTCGTGTCGGCGCTGTGCGCTGCATTCGGTGGCGCGCTGGTCTCCACCAGCGCCAACCCGGCCGGCGCCACGCCACCGCAGGCCCTGTCCGCGATGGATCCCGGGTTGCTGGAGGCCGTCGATGGCGTGGTGGACGGCGAGACCGCCGGGCGGGCGGCGCCGACGCCGATCCGCGATGCGCGAAGCGGGATGCAATTGCGCGAATGAGCCATGGGTGCACCGCACCGGGCACTTGAACCCGGACCGACCGCGGGCGGCGCGCGGGTTCCGCCCGACGGGCTGCGGGCGCAAGATGGCGCGATGACCCGCGCCCTGCTCCACCTCGCCGCCTGTTTCGCCTGCCTCGTGGCGCCCCGCGCCACCGCGGCCGACGACGTGACCATCTACCGGTGCGTGGATGCCAGGCAGCAGGTGTCGATGTCCAGCACGCCGTGCCCGGCTGGCCAGCAGCAGGAGACGCGGACCATGCTGCGGCCGACGGACGCACCGCGCCGTGCCGCGCCCGCCCCCGTCGCAGCGCCCACTCCGGCGCCGGGCCCCACCGCGGTGCAGGTGGTGGTCGTCAACACGCCGCGTGCGCTGTACGAGTGCGTGCGCCCGGATGGCAGCACCTACGAGAGCGACACCGGCGACGGCGAACCGCGCCTGGTGCCGCTGTGGACACTGGGATACCCCGGCGTACCGGCAGGCGTGGCGGGCAGTCGGGGGCTGGGCGCATCGCCGGGCGCCGGCGTCAGCGCCTCCCCGAGCACGCAGGTCAGCGCGCCGAGCGTCGCGGGCGTGGGGCCGCGGCCGCCGGTGCGCGTGGCCCTGCCCGCGCGGCCCGATCGGCCGGGCCGCCCGCACGGGCCATCCGCCGGCGGTCACGGATACGGATACGGATACGGATACGGCAATGCCGGCACCTGGGTGCGCGACGAATGCCACGTGCTGCCGCAGTCGGAAACCTGCGCGCGCCTGGACGACCGGCGCGATGCCCTGCGCACGCGGTTCTTCAATGCCCAGCAGCGCGAGCGCGACGTGTTGCGTCTCGAGGAGCGCGGGCTGAACGCGCGCCTCGCCAACGACTGCGGGATCCGCTGATGCGCCGCCCCGCGCTGCTCGCGTGCGCACTGCTGGGACTGGCATCGTCCACCGCGCCCGCTGTGATGGCGGCCAGCGTGGTGATCTACCTCTGCACCGACGCAGGCGGCGCACTCACCGTGCAGAACGACGTGCCGTGTCCCAAGGGCACGCGCCAGGAGCGCACGATCGTGGAGCCGGCGCCACCCATGCCGGCCTACGACACCAGCGCAGCGCCGGGCACGATGCAGCCGTTGCCCGTCCCGGCGATCACCGCGGCTGGTGCCGCCGCGCGTGCTGCGGAGGCCCCGCCGGCGCGCCCGGACGCCCCGATCCCCCTCGACCTGGCCGCGGACGCGCGCCTGCCGCCACCGCCGATCCACCAGTGCAACACCTGGAACAACGACAGCTATCTGAGCGAAGACCCGGCCCCCAAGCCGCGCTGCGTGCGGCTGGAGACCACCGGGCCCGGCGGCGACCCGTCCCTTGGGGCCGGTGCCGCGTGCGAGATGAAGTACGACCAGTGCGAGCGCGTCGGCGACGCAGCCGCCTGCGAGGCCTGGGCGCGGCGCCAGCGCGAAATCGAATCGACCTGGCGCCATGCCAAGGGCGGCGACCGGCCGGCGTTGCAGGAGGAGTTCCTGCGTGTCGGGCGGATCCTTGCCGACACCACCTGCGGCGGCTGACCGCCGCCCACGCTACGCGTGTCCGGGCGTCGCGGAGATATCCCCCGCGCCGGCGCCGGGCGCCTGCCCGATGAAGCGCAGCCCCACGCCCGGCTCGGTGGCGATGTAACGCGGCGAACCCGCCGGGTCGCCGAGCTTGTGCCGCAACTTGCCGACCAGGATGCGCAGGTAGTGGGTGTCGTGCTGGTGCGTGGGCCCCCACAGCTCGCGCAGCAACTGCGGTTGCGTGACCACGCGGCCTGCATGGCGCATCAGCAGGGCCAGCAGCGCGAACTCCTTGCGTGTCAGCGGCACCATGTCGTCCCGCACCCGCACCACGCGCGCCGCGAGATCGACGTGCAGCAGGCCGTCGTCGAACACCGCGGGCGTGTCGGCAGGCGCCGCATGCTCGCGCAGCAGCCGGCGGATGCGCGCCATCAGCTCGGGGACCCCGAACGGCTTGGTCACGTAGTCGCTGGCGCCCGCATCGAGCGCCGCCACCTTGCCGGACTCGTCGTCGCGGACGGTCAGCATGACAACCGGTACCTCCGACCACTCCCGCACTGCGCGCAACACCGCGTGGCCGTCGAGGCCGGGCAGGCCGATGTCGAGTATCACCAGGTCGGCGCCACGGATGGCCAGCGCGGCGAGCCCGGCCTCGCCGTCGGCCGCCAGTTCGACCAGGTAGCCCTGCGCGCGCAGGCTGATATCGAGAAAGCGACGGATCTGCGGTTCGTCGTCGATCACCAGGATGCGCGGCGGCGTCGCGCCCGGCGCCGGGGGCGACTCGGCGATCGCAGGTGACCGGGGCGGGGCGTCAGACATCCGGCATCGGGTCGGGCGTGTCGTCGCGGGCGGGCGACAGCGGGAGCGTAATGCGGATCGTGGTGCCACGCCCGG
>DATINB010000573.1:0-5773 GCA_035474775.1 Luteimonas sp. | reverse complement strand
AACGTGCCGCCCGAGGCGCGGGTCTACTACCGCCGCGAGCTCGGCATCGACGGCAAGCCCGCCCCGGTGCTGCTCAGCAAGCGCGTGATCGCGTCCGGCGAGCAGATGGTCACCGCCCAGTCCACGCTGGACGAGAACGGCATGCCGGCGGTCAGCGTGACGCTCAACAACGTCGGTGGCCAGCGCATGTTCGACTTCACCACCGAGAGCGTCGGCAAGCCGATGGCGGTGGTCTACATCGAGCGCGTGCCGCAGGTGAGCATGGTCGACGGCGAGGAAGTGCGCACGTTCCGCGTCAAGGAGGAGGTGATCTCGGTCGCCAACATCAACGGCGTGTTCGGCAAGCAGTTCCAGACCACCGGTCTCGAGAAGCCGGAGGCCGACAGCCTGGCGCGCCTGCTGCGCTCGGGTTCGCTGGCGGCGCCGATGGACTTCGTCGAGGAGCGCATCGTCGGTCCCAGCCTGGGCGCCGAGAACGTGGAGCGCGGAACCACGGCGGTGATGTTCGCATTCGTGTTCACCCTGCTGTTCTTCGGCATCTACTACCGGATGTTCGGGCTGTTCACCTGCGTCGCGCTCCTGCTCAACCTGCTGATGGTGGTGGCGGTGATGTCGTTGTTCGGCGCCACCATGTCGTTGCCCGGATTCGCCGGCCTGGCCTTGTCGATCGGCATGTCGGTCGATGCCAACGTGCTGATCAACGAGCGGATCCGCGAGGAACTGCGTGCCGGGCTACCGCCGCGCACGGCGATCGCCGCCGGCTACGACAAGGCCTCGGGGACGATCTTCGACTCGAACATGACGGCGCTGCTCGCCGGTGTCGCCCTGTTCGCGTTCGGCACCGGCCCGTTGAAGGGCTTCGCGGTGACCATGGTCATCGGCATCCTGACCTCGGTGTTCACCGCGGTCACCGTGTCGCGCGGCATCGCCACGCTGGTCTACGGCGGCGGCCGCCGCAAGCTGACCGGGTTGGCGATCTGATGCCTCTCGCAACGCCCGCCGGCCGCGTCGCCGGCCCCGCAGTACCCGCCCTGCATTCCTCGAGCGTCCGTCCATGAGCATCTTCCCGCTGCGGCTGATCCCGGCCACGCCCAACATCGACTTCATGCGCCTGCGCTGGGTGTCGATCGCGGTCACCGTGCTGCTCGCGCTGGTCGCCATCGGCGCCATCGTCGGCAAGGGGTTCAACTACGCGCTCGACTTCACCGGTGGCACGGTCGTCGAGCTGCGTTTCCAGAAGCCCGCCGACGTCGACGGCGTGCGCGACCGCCTCACCGCCGCCGGCTTCGACAACGCCGAGGTGCAGACCTTCGGCAGCGGCAGCGACCTGCTGGTGCGCCTGCAACCGCAGGACGGCCAGACCACCAGCGACGCCAACAGCCGCACTTCGCAGGCGGTGCGTGACGCGGCCTCGGCCACCGGCAACGCCGCCACCATCATGCGCAGCGAGTTCGTCGGCCCGCAGGTCGGCAAGGAGCTCGGCGAGAACGCGCTGTACGCGCTGATCTTCGTGGTGGTCGGCTTCCTGATCTACATCGGCTTCCGCTTCGAGTGGAAGTTCGCGGTGGCGGCCATCATCACCACGCTCAACGACGTGCTGATCGTCGCGGGCTGGTTCGCGATCACCGGCCGCGAGTTCGACCTGACCGTGCTGGCCGGCCTGCTGTCCACCATGGGCTTCTCGATCAACGACACCATCGTGGTCTTCGACCGCGTGCGCGAGAACTTCCGCGGCATGCGCGCCGACCCCATCACCGTGCTCAACACGTCGATCAACCAGACGCTGTCACGCACCATCATCACCTCGTTCGCCGCGTTCCTGACCGTGCTGGCGCTGTACATCTACGGTGGCGGCTCGCTGCAGGGCATGGCCGAGTCGATGATGATCGGCATCGTGTTCGGCACCATCTCGACGATCTTCGTGGCGTGCCCGCTGCTGACGCTGGGGTTCCTCAAGGTCAACAAGCAGGACCTGCTGCCCAAGTCCCGCGACGAGGAAGCGCTGGCCCGACGTCCCTGATCCGGCCGGGACTCCGGCAGCGTCGCCTGAAGGCCGCCCGAGGGCGGCCTTCCTTGTTCGAGCCCAATTCGCCTGGGGACCAGGGCGGCGCCGTTGCCAGGCCGGATTCAGAACGCGGCCGTATACCCGCTCGCCGCGATCACGCGCTGCATGGCGTCGCTCACCTTGAGGTTGCCGGCGATCAACTGCCGGCTGCCGGTGGCGATGTGCATCGGGCCGGTGGGACCGCCCTTGAAGTCGCTCACGCGCCCGCCGGCTTCGCGCACCATCAGCACGCCCGCGGCGATGTCCCAGGGCTGGACCCCGGCCTCGAAATAGCCGTCGGCGCGGCCAGCGGCCACGTAGGCCAGGTCGAGGGCCGCGGACCCCGTGCGGCGGACGTCTTCGGCCTCCTGCAGCAGCGAACCGAGGCACGCCAGCTGCGGCTCGAGCCGCTTGCGCTCGCGCGGCGCGAAGCCGGTGACCAGCATCGCGCCGGCCAGCCCCTGGCGCTCGGCGACGCGGATCTTGCGCTCGTTGAGCTGCGCGCCACTGCCGCGGGTGGCGGTGAACAGCTCGTTGCGCAGCGGATCGAAGACCACCCCGTGGATCGGTTCCGCGCCTTCGATGAGCGCGATCGACACGCACCAGTGCGGCAGGCCGCGCAGGTAGTTGCTGGTGCCGTCGAGGGGGTCGATCACGTAGGTGAAGCGGCTGGGGCCGCGGTTGCCCTTGCGGGCGCCACCTTCCTCGCCGAGGATCGCGTAGTCCGGGTTGGCCCGCGCGAGCTCCTTGATGATGGCCGCCTCGGCGAGGCCATCGACCTCGCTCGCGTAGTCCATGCGGTCCTTCTCGACCACGTTCAGCGCATCCAGCCGGTGCATGTGCCGCAGCAGGATGTTGCCGCCCGCGCGCGCGGCCTTGACCATGATGTTGACAGCGGGCTTGAGCATCGCGGGAGGGCTCCGGGTGCGGGACGTGATCGGCAGGGGCAAAGAACGGTGCGGCTCGGTGGCCGCGGCGCAGTTTACCATTCGCTGCATGCAGCCCGTCCCCGCGACCGATCCCGAGACCTTCGCCGAGCGCGTGCGCATCGTGCTGGTGGGCACCCAGCACCCGGGCAACATCGGGTCCGCGGCGCGTGCACTCAAGACCATGGGCCTGCGCAGGCTGCTCCTGGTCGCGCCGGAACGGTTCCCGGACATGGCCGCGGATGCGATGGCGGCCGGGGCCGGGGACGTGCTGGCCACCGCCGAGGTGCACGAGACCCTGGCCGGTGCGCTGGCCGACTGCCGGCTGGTGCTCGGCTGCAGCGCGCGCAGCCGGCGCGTGGCGCTCGACGAGCTGCCGCCGCGCGTCGCCGCCGCGCGGCTGCTGGCCACTGCGTCGACGGCGCCGGTGGCGCTGGTGTTCGGGCGCGAACGCACCGGACTGACCAACGACGAGTTGCAGCTGTGCCATGCCTCGGTGCACATCCCGGCCAACCCGGACTACAGCTCGCTCAACCTCGCCGCGGCGGTGCAGGTGATGACCTACGAGCTGCGGCTGGCCCTGCTGGCCGGCGGCGCCGCGCAGCCGGCAGCGGACGGCGACGCCGGCGCCAGGCCCAGCCCGAACGCGGTCGCGGTCGCGAGCGCGGCCGACCATGCGCAGCTCGAGGGTTTCTTCGCGCAGCTCGGCGACACACTCGACGCGATCGACTTCCACAAGGGCCGGTCGCCGGATTCGGCGATGCGCAAGCTGCGTCGCATCTTCCTGCGCTGCGACCTCGACCCGCGCGAACTGCGCCTGCTGCGCGGCATCCTCGCCGATGCCCAGCGCATGGCGCGCCTGGCCGGCGGAGCGACGGGGGCGGGCGGCGGTGTGCTTTGAACGCGCTTTAGGCTAGGCTCCGCGGCTGCCAGACCATGCAGACACCCACTTGAGCGCACGGCCGCGTCGCCTGCTTCGCCTGCTGGCCATCCTGGCCCTTGCCGTGGCTCCCGTGGCACCCGTTCTGGCCGCCGCGGATGGCTCGCACGTGCTGGTGCTGGGCCGCATCAGCGACAACCCGGCGGCGCACTACGAGCAGCTCAAGCCGCTGCTCGACTACGTGGTGCCGAAGATGGCCGGGGTCGGCATCCGCGAGGGCCGCATCCTGATGGCACGCGACCTGCAGCAGATGGAGAGCTACCTGCGCCGCGGCCGCGTCGACTGGGTCACCGAGACCTCGGCCGGTGCCATGCTGTTGCAGGCCCATGCGGGCGCGCGGCCGCTGCTGTTGACCGAGCGCGACGGCGTCAGCGAGTACCGCACGGTGTTCTTCGCGCGGCGCGACAGCGGTGTGCGCTCGCTCGACGACCTGCGCGGCCGCAGCATCGCGTTCCAGAACGCCAGTTCGACCAGCGCCTACTACGTGCCGGCGATGCTGCTGGTGGAGCGCGGGCTGCCCCTGGAAATCCTGCTGTCGCCCCGTGACCGGCCCGCGCCCGACTCGGTCGGCTACGTCTTCGCCCGCTCCGAACTCAACGTGGCCACCTGGGTGCACAAGCGGCTGGTGGATGTCGGTGCGCTCAGCAACCTGGACTGGAACAGCACGCAGCGCATGCCGGCCTCGTACCGGCGCGACCTGGTGGCGATCCACCAGACCGGGAGTTTCCCGCGCGGCTTGGAGATGGTCGGCGCCGGCATGGCGCCGGCGGTCGAGGCGCGCCTGCGCGAGGTGCTGGCACAGGCGGCCGACGATCCGGCCGCGCGCGAGGCGCTGGTCGGGTTCTTCGGCACCACCCGTTTCCTGCCCATCGATGCCGCCGCGCAGCGCGCGCTGGACGTGCTGCGCGCCGGCACCCTGCGTGTCGGCGAGGTCGTCGAGTGAAGCTGCGCTACGGGCTGCATGGACGCGTGCTGACGGTGATCGGCGCCACCCTGGTGGTGATGCTCGCGGTGGTGGCGCTGATGCTGCAGCGCCAGGCGGTGATGCAGCGCGAGGTGCTGACCCTGAGCCAGGAGTCGCTGCACAGCCTGGTCTACGACCGGCTGCGCGACCGCGGCGAGGCGGTGTCGCTGCAGGTCGCGCAGTCGCTGGTCAACCCGCTGTACTACTTCGACCTCGACGCGATCGGCGCCATGGTGCGCGACGTGCTGCGGCAGCCCGACGTCCGGTACGTGATCGTGCACGACGCCGCCGGCGACATCATCCACGACGGCAGCGAGGACATCGCCACCTACGGGCAGGCCATGGCGGATCCGCTCGCGGTGGACGCGATGGCCGCAACCGGGATGCTGGTCCAGGCGCGCCCCGACGTGCTCGAGGTGTCCATGCCGATCCGCATCGGCGACCAGCGCCTGGGCGGCGTGCGCATCGGCTATTCGCTGGACTCGGTGGCCGCGGACGAGGCGCGCGCCATGCAGGGCATGGGCGAGCGGCTCGGCGGCATCGCGCGCCGCCATTCGGGCTGGATCGCGCTGCTGATGTCGGCGCTGGTGCTGGCCTGGGCGGTGGTGGGCGTGCTGCTGCAGCGTGGGCTGGTACGGCCGATCCGGCAACTGGCCGATGCCGCGCGCCAGATCGAATCCGGCCGCTTCGATGCGGTGGTGCCCTACAGCGCACGCGGCGACGAAGTGGGCGACCTGATGCGCGCGTTCGCACGGATGGGCGACAGCATCGTGCGCCACGATCGCGACATGCGGCGCATGGCCTATACCGACGCCCTGACCGGCCTGGCCAATCGCCTCGCGTTCCGCGAACTGCTGGACCGCCGCCTGATGCAGCTGCAGGGCGCGGGCCAGCAGATG
>DATINB010000572.1:0-7979 GCA_035474775.1 Luteimonas sp. | reverse complement strand
GTCGGCGCCGCCGGAGACTTCCTGGAACACGTTGTGGTTGCCTTCCAGCTTGTCGCGGCTCTGGTCGACGTAGGCCAGCTTCACCGTCGGGCCCATCGCGATCTCGCCCTTGTCCGGCTTCTCCTGCCCGGTGATCATCTTGAACAGCGTCGACTTGCCGGCGCCGTTGGGGCCGATGATGCCGACGATGGCGCCCGACGGCACGATCAGGCTCAGGTCGTCGATCAGCAGGCGGTCGCCGAAGCTCTTCGACACGCCCTTGAACTCCACCACCGACTGCCCGAGGCGCTCGCCCGGCGGGATGAAGATCTCGTTGGTCTCGTTGCGCTTCTGGTAGTCGATGGCCTGCAGTTCCTCCAGCCGACCCAGTCGCGCCTTGCCCTTGCTGCGTCCGCCCTTGGCGTTGCTGCGCGACCATTCCAGCTCGCGCTGGATCGCCTTCTGGCGCGCCTTCTCCCCGGACTCCTCCTGCTTGAGGCGCTCGCCCTTCTGGGTCAGCCAGTCGGTGTAGTTGCCCTTCCACGGGATGCCCTTGCCGCGGTCGAGCTCGAGGATCCACTCGGCGGCGTTGTCCAGGAAGTAGCGGTCATGGGTGACCGCCACCACGGTGCCGGCGTAGCGCGCCAGGAACTGCTCCAGCCACTCGACCGACTCGGCGTCCAAGTGGTTGGTGGGTTCGTCGAGAAGCAGCATGTCGGGCTTCTGCAGCAGCAGTTGGCACAGGGCGACGCGACGCTTCTCGCCGCCGGAGAGCTTGCCGACGATGGCCTCCCACGGCGGCAGGCGCAGCGCGTCGGCGGCCACTTCCAGCTGGTGTTCCAGGGTGTGCGCATCGCCATTGGCGAGCACCGCCTCGAGGCGCTGCTGCTCCACGGCCAGCTTGTCGAAATCGGCGCCTTCCTCCGCATAGGCGTCGTAGATGCGGTCGAGCGCGGCCTGAGCACTCAGCACGTCGCCCACGCCCACCTCCACTGCCTGGCGCACGGTGTGCTCCGGATCCAGCTGCGGTTCCTGCGCCAGGTAGCCGATCTTGGTGCCCGGCTGCGCACGCGCCTCGCCGTTGTAGTCGGTATCCACGCCGGCCATGATCTTCAGCACCGTGGACTTGCCGGCGCCGTTCAACCCGAGCAGGCCGATCTTGGCGCCGGGCAGGAACGACAGCGAGATGTCCTTGATGATCTGGCGCTTCGGCGGCACGGTCTTGCTGACGCCGTTCATGGTGAAGATGTATTGCGACATGGGAGGCTCCGGTAGGCGTCCGCCGCCGCCGGCGACGACGCGGGCGGACTCGGTGAGCGGGAATGGACGAATTATAGCGGCTCGACGTTGCATCCCCGGCCGGCCGGCTGGCTTTCCGCTGTCTGAATGGGCTTCGGCGCCGCCTGTTCTGGAGGGAGTCGATTCAGTCCGGCGAGTGGATAGTCCACCTACCCAAACGGAGACCGACGATGAAGCGCACGACACTGGCAATGGGCACCCTGCTGCTGGCCATGACCGCGGCGCTCGCGTCGCCGGCGATGGCACGCGACGAGTGGCGCGGAAACGGTCACGGGCGTGGTCACGAGCGTGGGTACGACCGCGGCCATGACCGGCACGGCGACCGCCATGACCGGGGACGTGGGCATGACTACGGATACCGCGACGACGACGGCCGGCGTGGCAACGACCGCTACGGCGGACGCTACGACGACCGTCGCCACTATCGGGTCGCGCCGCGCTACCCGGTGCACTACGCACCGCGACCGGTGGTCCGTTACGGCGGCCCGGGCTACTACGCGCCGCCGCGCTGGGCGCGTGGCCAGTACTACCACGGCCCCGGCTATGGCCCGACCTACGTGGTGCACGAGTACCGCCCCTACGGCCTGCGCGCGCCGCCGCGTGGCTACTACTGGCGGCGCAGCGACGCCGGCGACTTCCTGCTGGTGGCGGCCGCCACCGGGATCATCGCGGACCTGATCCTGCACCGCTGATCGGCGCATCGGTCCCACCCACCGAAGGCCCCGGGTTCGTCCCGGGGCCTTTTGCGTGTGACCGCCCGGCCGGTGGCGCGCAGGCGCGGCGCTACAATCGTCGTCCGTCCGCTGCCCCCGGAGTTCCGATGTTTCCGCGCGAGTCCCGCATCGAGGGTTACGACCCGGAGCTGGCCCAGGCGATCGCCGACGAGGTCCGCCGCCAGGAGGATCACGTCGAGCTGATCGCATCCGAGAACTACTGCAGCCCGCGGGTGATGGAGGCGCAGGGCAGCCAGCTCACCAACAAGTACGCGGAAGGCTATCCGGGCAAGCGCTATTACGGCGGTTGCGAGTACGTCGACGTGGCCGAACAGCTCGCGATCGACCGCTGCAAGGCGCTGTTCGGTGCCGGCTACGCCAACGTGCAGCCGCATTCCGGTTCGCAGGCCAACCAGGCGGTGTACTTCGCGCTGCTGCAGCCGGGCGACACCATCCTCGGGATGTCGCTGGCCCACGGCGGTCATCTCACCCACGGCGCCAAGCCGAACATCAGCGGCAAGCTGTTCAACGCCGTCCAGTACGGCGTGGACTGCGACGGACTGATCGACTACGACGAGGTCCAGCGGCTGGCCAGCGAGCACCGCCCGAAGATGCTGGTGGCGGGGTTCAGCGCCTACTCGCGCGTCGTCGACTGGGCGCGCATGGCGGCCATCGCGGCGTCGGTGGATGCGATCTTCTTCGTCGACATGGCGCACGTGGCGGGCCTGGTCGCCGCCGGCGTGTACCCCAGCCCGGTACCGCACGCGCACGTGTGCACCTCCACCACGCACAAGACGCTGCGCGGCCCGCGCGGCGGCATCATCGTGGCGCGCGGCGGCGACGAGGCGATGGAGAAGAAGCTGCAGTCGATCGTGTTCCCGGGCATCCAGGGCGGGCCCTTGATGCACGTGATTGCCGCCAAGGCGGTCGCGTTCAAGGAAGCGCTGGAACCGGACTTCAAGGCCTACCAGGAACAGGTCGTGCGCAACGCGCGCGCCATGGCCGCGGTGATTGTCGAGCGCGGCTACCGCATCGTTTCCGGCGGCACCGACAACCACCTGATGCTGGTCGACATGATCGGCAAGGGCATCACCGGCAAGGCGGCCGAAGAGGCGCTGGGCCGCGCGCACATCACCGTCAACAAGAACGCCGTGCCCAACGACCCGCAGAAGCCGTTCGTGACCTCCGGGCTGCGCCTCGGCACGCCCGCGGTGACCACGCGCGGCTATGTCGAGCAAGACTGCAGCGAGCTGGCGCACTGGATCTGCGACGTGCTGGACGCACCGGCCGACGAAGCCGTGATCGCCGGCGTGCGCGCCAAGGTCGAAGCGCAGTGCCGGCGCCTGCCGGTGTACGGCGCGGCCTGACTCCGGCGTGCATTGCCCGTTCTGCCAGCACACCGACACCCGCGTCATCGATTCGCGGGTGAGCGACGACGGCGCCACCATCCGGCGGCGGCGCGAGTGCGAGGCCTGCGGCGAGCGCTTCAGCACGCTGGAGACCATCGAGCTGAAGCTGCCGGTGATCATCAAGTCGGACGGCCGGCGCGACGCGTTCGACGCGCGCAAGCTGCGCGCCGGCTTCGACCGTGCGCTCAACAAGCGGCCGGTCGGCGAGGAGCAGATCGAGGCCGCGGTGCGCGCCGTGGTGCACCAGCTGCGCATGACCACCGAGCGCGAGATCAGCTCGCGCCGGGTCGGCGAGTTCGTGATGGCGGAGCTGCGCAAGCTAGACCACGTCGGCTACGTGCGCTACGCGTCGGTGTACCGCTCCTTCGAGGACGTGGCCGATTTCCGCGAGGAGCTGGACCGGCTGGAGCGCGACCTGCCCGGCGAAGGCCAGCTGCCACTGCTGGGTGGCCCGGATGCGCCCGCGGACAAGCCGCGCCGCCGCTGAGGCGACGCGGGTCCGGCAAGCCGCCCCTACAATCCGCCGATGACGACGCTCTTCTCCAGTACCGACCACGCGCTGATGGCGCGCGCCCTGCAACTGGCGGAACGTGCCCGCTACACCACGCGTCCCAACCCGATGGTGGGTTGCGTGCTGGCCCATGGCGACCGGGTCGTCGGCGAAGGGTGGCACCAGCGCCGTGGGCACGCGCACGCCGAGGTGCTGGCGCTCGCCGCGGCTGGTGACCAGGCACGCGGCGCCACCGCGTACGTCACGCTCGAGCCCTGCGCGCACACCGGGAGCACCGGGCCCTGCGCGCGCGCGCTGGAGGCGGCGGGCGTCGCGCGCGTGGTCGCGGCCATGCGCGACCCGTTCCCGCAGGTGGACGGCCGAGGCCTCGACCTGATGCGCGCCGCGGGCATCGCGGTGGAGGTCGGGCTGATGGAGGCCCAGGCGCGCGCATTGAACCGCGCCTTCCTGTCGCGTATCGAGCGCGGACGCCCCTGGTTGCGCATCAAGCTCGCGATGAGCCTCGACGGCCGAACGGCACTGGCCGGCGGCGAGTCGAAATGGATCACCGGCGAGGCGTCGCGCCGTGACGTCATGCACTGGCGCGCCAGCAGCGGGGCACTCTTGACCGGCTCCGGCACCGTGCTGGCCGACAACCCGGCGCTCACCGTGCGCCTCGACGCATCCACCGACGTCGTGCCGCCGCTGCGCGTGGTGCTGGATCCGGGCCTGGCCACGGTGGCGCGCGGCCGCATCCGCGAAGGCGACGCGCCCACGCTGTACCTGCATGCGCCGGACACCAAGCCGCCACGCGACCTGGCGGCGGAACGCGCGGCGGTCGCCACCGTCGCCGGTGGCGCGCTGGACCTCAACGCCGTGCTGGCGTTGCTGGCCGCGCGTGGCATCGGCGAGGTGCAGGTGGAGGCGGGTGCCACGCTGGCGGGCGCGTTCCTGCGCGCCGGGCTGGTCGACGAACTGCTGCTGTACGTGGCGCCGGTGCTGCTGGGCGACCGCGCGCGTCCGTTGTTCGACGGGCTGGGCATCGACGCGATGGCACAGCGCCTGCAGCTGGCCATCGTGGAGACGGTGCGGGTGGGCGAGGACCTGCGGCTGCGGCTGGCGCCGACCGCGGCGGGCGCGGTGCGCTGAGCATGGCGCCCGGGCCCGCGCCCGGATCCGTTGCGCCTGGCCGCACCGTGGATGCGCACGCATGCTTCCAGGACCACTTCTCGGCCGTGGCTGCCGACTACGCCCGCGCGCGCCCGTCCTACCCGCAGGCGCTGTTCGACTGGATCGTCGGCGTGGCGCCGACCCGGGCGCTGGCATGGGAGCCCGGATGTGGAAGCGGCCAGGCCAGCCACCACCTGGCTCGCCGCTTCGCCCGGGTGCATGCGACCGACCCCAGCGCGGCGCAACTGGCCCAGGCGGCTGAACGAGCCAACATCGTGTTCGCGCAGGAGCCGGGCGAGCGCACCCGGCCGGACGACGCCTGCGTCGACGCGGCCTGCGTCGCGCAGGCGTTGCACCGGTTCGACCGTGATGCGTTCTTCGGCGAATGCGGGGGTATGTCGCCAGTTTTTCCGCGGTGAATCGGCACCGCGAACGCACCGACCACGACCCGGTCGCACGGCACGCGGCGGCCATCACCGACGTGTGGGGCGCCCCCGCCGCAACGCAGCGCCTGCACTGGCCGCTGTTCGTGCACGCCCGGCGCAAACCGGCCGGGTGGTAAACTGCGCGGGCCGGGCCAGCCCGGCAACCGAGTCGATGTCAGACGTCTTCAGGGCGGGGTGGAAGTCCCCACCGGCGGTAGGTGCGGCCAGTCGAGCGCACGAGCCCGCGAGCGCCTCCGCATGCGGAGGGTCAGCAGACCCGGTCGGAATCCGGGGCCGACGGTTGGCCATGCGAGTGGCCAGAGAGTCCGGATACGAGAAGACGGCCTCGCGGCGCCGCCGCGAGCCTTGCCCGTGGGCGTCCTCCGCAACCGCGCAGGAGCCGTGCATGTTCACCGGATTGATCGAAGGCGTGGGGCGGCTCGCGTCCCGCGAGGGCCGGGGAGGCGACGCCCGACTGGCCATCGCCACCGGCACCCTGCCGCGCCTGGACCCGCTCACGCTGGGCGAAAGCATCGCAGTGAACGGCGTCTGCCTGACGGTGGTGGCCTTCGACGACGCCGGTTTCGAGGCCGATGCGTCCAACGAGACGCTCGCCGTGACCACGCTGGGCATGCTTGCCGAAGGCAGCCCGGTCAACCTGGAGCGTGCGCTGCGCGCCGGCGACCGGCTGGGCGGGCACCTGGTCAGTGGGCATGTCGACGGGATCGGCACGGTCGACCGCGTGCACGAGGACGGCCGCGCCCAGCGCTGGCGTTTCAAGCTGCCGGCGGGGCTCGCGCGTTACGTCGCGCAGAAAGGCTCGATCTGCGTGGACGGCGTCAGCCTGACCGTCAATGTCGCGGATCACGCCGGCTTCGAGGTGGCACTGGTCCCGCACACGCTGGCCCACACCGCGTTCGGGACGAGCCGGGCAGGGGACCGCGTCAACCTGGAAGTGGACATGGTGGCGCGTTACGTCGAACGCCTGGCCGCGCCACATTGAGCGCCTGGCACCGTCCATCCACACCCACTGCCCCGTACTGACCGAACGCGGGCCGACCGCCATCTCCCTGTTTCCACGTCCACCCCGGGACCCGCCGCACATGCCCTTCGCCTCCATCCCCGAACTGCTCGAAGAACTGCGCGCCGGCCGCATGGTGGTGATCGTCGACGACGAGGACCGCGAGAACGAGGGCGACCTGATCATGCCGGCGGAGCTGGTCAAGCCGTCGGACATCAACTTCATGGTCACCCACGCGCGCGGCCTGGTCTGCCTGTCGCTGACGCGCGAGCGCTGCGCGCAGCTCGGCCTGCCGCCGATGGTGCGCGACAACACCTCGTCGCACGGCACCAATTTCACGGTCAGCATCGAAGCCGCCGAAGGCGTCACCACCGGCATCTCCGCCTATGACCGCGCCCACACCATCCGCACCGCCGTGCGCCCGGACGCGGCGCCCGTGCACCTGTCGCAGCCCGGCCACATCTTCCCGCTGATGGCACAGCCCGGCGGCGTGCTCAACCGGGCCGGGCACACCGAGGCCGCGGCCGACCTGGCGCTGCTCGCCGGCCTGGAGCCGGCCGGGGTCCTGGTCGAGATCCTCAACCCGGACGGCAGCATGGCGCGGCGGCCCGAACTGGAACGGTTCGCGGCGGAGCACGGCCTGCTGATCGGCTCGATCGAAGACCTGATCCGTTTCCGCCTGGCATCCGAGCACACGGTCGAGCGTGTCGACGAGCGCGAGATCGAAACCGCGCACGGTCGGCGTCGCCTGTTCACCTATCGCGACCGGATCAACCGGCGCCTGCACTTCGGCGTCCTGCACGGCGAGCCCGACACGGCGGTGCCCACACTGGTGCGCGTGCAACTGCAGAATCCGCTGGCCGACACGCTCGGCTGGCGGCGGCCCGACCTGGGACCGTCGGCGGACGACATGATGGCGCGGCTCGCACGCGAACCGTGCGCGGCGCTCGTGCTGCTGGGCGATGCGCCCGACCCCGAGGCGATGCTGCAGCGGATCCGCGTGCCGGCCGACGCGGACGGCACCACGGCCAACGGGCTGGCCGAATGGCGGCAGAACGGCGTGGGCAGCCAGATCCTCGCCGACATGGGCCTGCGCCGCCTGCGGGTATTGGGCACGCCCCGCAAGCAGGTCGGCATCGGCGGGTTCGGGCTGGAGATCGTCGAGGACGTCTCGCTCGCATCGCCCGCGGTAGACTGACCGCCGTTGGACGGATGGCTATGGGCCGGGCACGCCACGACAGACCCGCGCGACCCCGTCCCAAGGACCGCATATGACACTGATGCAGAGATTGCGTGGCCTGGTCGCCGCGCCCGGGCGTGTCGCGCAGGCACCCCCGCCCGCGGCCGCGACGGCGCCGGCCGACGTCGTCGAGCCGCCCACCGCGATCGCCGTCGCCATGCCGCCCCAGCCCGCCGGCGGTGCGCACGGGCGCATCGAACCCGAGCAGATGGAGGCCTGGGAACGCGACGGGT
>DATINB010000571.1:0-3016 GCA_035474775.1 Luteimonas sp. | reverse complement strand
GGGCCTGCCCGAGCCGCAGTCCGAACGGCGCCTGGTAGGACATCGCCGCCGGCGTGTCCTCCGCGGACAGGTCGAAGCGTGCGATCGCACCGCCGAGCACCAGCATCGAGACGCCTGGCGGCAGCGCGTCGGACCGCAGCCGGTTGCATGGGCCTGCAGCGGTGGCGTCGCCCGCGACGGGCACCCATTCGTCCAGCCAGTCGTCATCGACGAACGGCGCGCCGATCCGCGCCTGGCCGATATGGTCCAGCTCGAGTGGCTGGTCCCAGCTGGCGCCGTCGGACCGGCGCAGGCGGCCCTGGTCGAGCCAGAGCCGGTCGCCATCGGCCCCGGCCGGGCCGGTGGCCCCGCTGGCCGCCGCTGCGGGCGCTTGCGGACCGGTCGGCGGGTCGGGCGGATCCGTCGCCGGACACCCCGCCAGCAGCAGCCCGACCAGAACGGCGCCGACGCGCTCGGCCAGGCGCCTCACAGGTCCAGGCCGCCGCGTGCGGCGATGGTGTGCACGTCCTTGTCCCCGCGGCCCGAGAGGTTGCACAGCACGATGGCATCGCGCGGGAGGTCGCGGGCCAGCTTCACCGCCTGTGCGATCGCATGGCTCGACTCCAGGGCGGCCAGGATGCCCTCCGTCCGCGCCAGCTGATGGAACGCTTCCAGCGCCTCCGCGTCGGTCACGCCGACATAGTCGGCGCGGCCAGCATCGGCGAGGAAGGCGTGCTCGGGCCCCACGCCCGGATAATCCAGGCCGGCGGAGACCGAATGCGTCTCGCCGATCTGGCCGTCGTCGTCGCAGATGACATAGGTGCGATTGCCGTGCAGCACGCCCGGGCGGCCCGCGGCGATGGAAGCCGCATGGCGGCCACTGGCGATGCCGTCGCCTGCGGCCTCGGCCCCGACCAGGCGCACCCCGGGATCGTTGAGGAACGCGTGGAACATGCCGATGGCATTGCTGCCGCCGCCGACGCAGGCGGTCACCGCGTCGGGCAGCCGGCCGTATTCCGCCAGCATCTGCGCCCTCGCCTCGCGCCCGACCACGGCGTTGAAGTCGCGCACCATGCGCGGGTACGGATCCGGCCCGGCCACCGTGCCGATGATGTAGAACGTGTCCGCGACGCTGCCGACCCAATCGCGCATGGCCTCGTTGAGGGCGTCCTTGAGCGTGGCCGAGCCGCTGGTCACCGGCACCACGCGTGCACCCAGCAGCTGCATTCGGTAGACGTTGATCTTCTGCCGCTCGATGTCGGTGGCACCCATGTACACCACGCACTCGAGCCCGAGCCGCGCGGCCACCGTGGCGCTGGCCACGCCGTGCTGGCCCGCGCCGGTCTCGGCGATGATGCGGGTCTTGCCCATGCGCGTGGCCAGCAGCGCCTGCCCGATGGTGTTGTTGATCTTGTGCGCGCCGGTGTGGTTCAGGTCCTCGCGCTTCAGCAGGATGCGGGCGCCGCCGGTGTCGCGACTCAGCCGCTCGGCGTGGTAGATCGGGCTGGGACGGCCGACGTAGTGCGCCAGGTCGTCCTCGAAAGCGGCGATGAACGCCGGGTCCACGCGCGCGGCGTCGTAGGCCGAGGCGAGCGCCTCCAGCGGGCCGATCAGCGTCTCGGCCACGAAGCGCCCGCCATAACGCCCGAAATGGCCCTGCGCGTCGGGATACGCGTGGTAGTCGAGCGGCTGCTTATCCAATGGCGGCGACCCCGCTGGCGCGTCCGCCGGCGCGCGCGCCGGCGTCGAGGTCGGGATCCACATGGCAGTCCGCCCGGCGGATCTCCTCGACGAAGTGGCGCATGCGGTTGCCGTCCTTGATGCCCGGCGATACCTCCACGCCGCTGGCCACGTCCACGCCCCACGGCACGGTGGCAACCACCGCCCGGAACACGTTGTCGGGCGTCAGGCCTCCGGCGAGGAAGGACGGCCGGTTGAGTCCCTGCGGCATGCGCGACCAGTCGAAGGTCTCGCCACTGCCGCCGCTGCGTCCACCCCCATGGCTGTCGAACAGGAACGCGGCCGCGGCCGGGAAACGTGCCTGCAGCGCCAGCGCGTTGTCCACCAGCGCATCGCCCATCGCGATCGCCTTGATGTACGGCACGCCGAAGCCGCGGCAGAACGCGTCGTCCTCGGCGCCATGGAACTGCAGCAGGCTGGGCCGGACCTGCTTGACCACGTCGCGGACGTCCTCGGCGGTGTTGTCGCGGAACACCGCGACCGAATCCACCAGCGGTGCGAGCGCGTTGCGCATCGCCCGCGCCTCCTCGGCGTGGACCCTGCGCGGGCTGTCGGCCACGAACACGAAACCGATGGCATCCGCGCCCAGTTCGCTGGCCAGGCGGACATCGCCGGCACGGGTCATGCCGCAGAACTTGATGCGGGTTCGGAACAGCGTGCGGCTCATGGATTCGGCTTCACAGGGTGACTTCGGGTGGAAGGTTGCAGTCCGCGGGATAGCACGGGCCGAGAAACACCAGGCCGGCGGCAGGCGCCGTGGCGCCGGCCAGCGTGCGGTCGCGCCCGGCCAGCAGTCTTGCCACGGAGTCCTCGCCGCGCTCGCCGGATCCGACATCGATCAGCGAGCCGACGATGTTGCGGACCATATGATGCAGGAAAGCATTGGCGCGGACGTCGACGACCACTTCATCGTCGTCACGCGACACGGCGATCGCCTGCAGGTCGCGCCGCGCATGCCGTGCCTGGCATTGCACGGCGCGGAACGCCGAGAAGTCGTGTTCGCCGACCAGTGCCTGCGCGGCGCGGTGCATGGCGCCGGCGTCCAGGGCTGGCCGGATCCAGGACAGGTACTGCCGGCCCAGCGCCGGACGCACGGGACGGTTGAGGATGCGATAGCGATAGCGGCGCGCACGTGCCGAAAACCGCGCATGGAACGTGTCGGCCACCGGGACGCACCAGCGCACGCAGACCGCCGGCGGCAGGCGCGTGGTGGCGCCCAGCATCCAGCCGCGGGGGTCGCGGAGCGCATCGGTATCGAAATGCACCACCTGGCAACGCCCGTGCACGCCGGCGTCGG
>DATINB010000570.1:0-2524 GCA_035474775.1 Luteimonas sp. | reverse complement strand
CCCCCGCACCATACCGCCGTCTCGCCTGCCGGGCGGCCGGCCGGCAACGGGCCGGGCAGCAGCGGCGGGGGACCGACAACGGCAGCAGGCGCGGGGAACATCGGCTCTCTCCTCTCTCTTCGAATGCCGTCATGGTCGCGGACCGGGCGCCCGCTGTGAATCGTCCAAAGGGGCGAGTGCTGCTTGTTGCCACGCCCCCCTGACGGGGGCCCGCATTGGCCCCCTTCCGGGGGTGGCACCCGGGTTGCCGCGCGTCTTGCATGCGCAGCAACCCGTCGACGACCCCAACACCTTCCGCACGCACCCGCCCCGCGGGCGCCGACGCGCCGGCCTCCCCGCCCCGCACGGTGGCCAGCTTGCATGCGGTGGCCGAGCAGGCGGCCGGCTGCCGGGAATGCCCCATCGGCTTCATCGGCACGCAGACGGTGTGGGGCGAAGGCCCGGTCGGTGCGCCGCTGATGCTGGTGGGCGAGCAGCCGGGTGATCACGAAGACCTGCAGGGCCGGCCGTTCGTGGGGCCGGCAGGTGCGCTGCTGGACCGCGCACTGGCCCAGCTCCACTGGCCACGCGAGCGGCTGTACGTGACCAATGCGGTCAAGCATTTCAAGTTCGAGCTGCGCGGCAGGCGCCGCATGCACAAGACGCCGGCGCAGCGCGAGGTCGCGGCCTGCAACCACTGGCTGCAAAGCGAAATCCAGCTGGTCAAGCCGCACGCCATCGTGGCGCTGGGCGCCACTGCCGCACGCGCCACGGTGGGTCAGGCGGTGCCGGTGATGAGCCAGCGCGGGCAGTGGTTGCAACGCGCCGCGGACGGCCTGCCGGTGCTGATCACCCTGCATCCGTCGGCGCTGCTGCGCCTGCGTGGCGGTGACCGCGACGAGGCCTTCGCGGCCTGGCTGCACGACCTGCAGCAGGCGGCACGCTACATGCGGGCGGATTGAGGCGCAGCGCTGTGCCGCGCGTTCAGCGTGCGGCGCTCAGGCCGCAACCGGCGGGCAACGCTCAGGCCGCGAGACGGCCCACTCGGGCCGACATCCTGGCCGTGGCAAGTGCCGCGAGGCCGGCGGTCTCATCGAGCACCACCGGTGCCACGGGTGCCACCGGCGCGTCATTGGCGGCATCGCGCGGGTCACGGTACGGCCGCCAGCCGCCCTCCGGCTGGGCCAGGCGGTCGGCCACCACCGACCACACCTTGGGATGCCACACCAGGCCGACGTGGCTGCCTTCGACCTCCACGTTCTCCGCCTGCGCCCGCTCGCGCGGCTCCTGGCAGGCCTGCCAGGCGACCACGCCGTCGCTGCGGCTGAAGACCGAGGTGGTGGGCACCGGCGGCGTGCTGCGCAGCCGGCGCGACAGGGCGTCGTCCAGCTTGGCCGGCTGGCCGCTCAGCACGCGGTAGATCCAGCCCACGTTGGTGGCGTCGCCATCGCCCGCGAAGGGCGTGCCCAGCGTGATCACCTGGCGCACTGCGTCGGGCATCAGGCGCGCGATTTCGCGCGCATAGATGCCGCCCAGGCTCCAGCCGATCAGGCTGACCTTTTGTTCATGCAGGCAGGCCACGCTTTGCACATGGCTGCCCAGCTCGGCGATCCAGTCGTCCACATCGCCGGTGGGGCCGGTGTTGAAGCCGCGCCCCCAGTCATAGGCCACATAACCCAGCTCCTCGCACAGCTTGCGCAAGGGGCCGAGGCAGGTCTTGTCGGCCGCGAGGCCGGGAAACAGCACCACCGGATGGCCGTCGCCCGCGGGCAGCGAGCTGCGGTCCATCAGGCGGGCACCGAAATACTCCAGTGCCGCACGCACCGGCTCCAGGCCGAGCAGGGTGAGCGAAGGTGCCGGGTAGTCGCAGGCCATGGGCTCGCGCGGGGTCGGCAGGTCCTGTCCGGTCCGGTCCGGGTGCGTGGCGGCCACTGTCATTTAGCGAACCCGTCCGCGGCGAACCAGGTTCACGATCGCCAGCAGGATCACCGCGCCCAGCAGCGACACGAGCAGGCCGGGGAGGCTGAAGTCGTTGCTGTTGATGGTGCCCGTGCCGAACATCGGCGCCAGCAGCCAACCGCCGAGCAGGGCACCGATGATGCCGACCACGACGTTGAGGATCACGCCCTGCTGAGCGTCCGTGCGCATGATCATGGAGGCAATCCAGCCCACCAGACCGCCGACGACAAGCCAAATAATCAGGTTCATACCAGTCTCCAGTCCTATTACGACACCAAGGGACCTGCTGCATGTCCGGTTCAGGACCTACCGCAGGGACTCAGGCCATATGGTGGAGAGCGGTGCTCGAAGCGCCAATTCCCCAAACTCCCCGCGCGATGTCAGCGGGGACTGACTCGCATGCAGGGCGCACGCTACACAAGCGTTACAAGTCCAGCTGAGGGCGCGAGCCGCATCCTCAAGATGCGCAGCGCCATCGTTGCCAACGCTCACACGCCGGCCTTGGCGAGCACCACCAGCGACACACCACGCGCGGGCGCCAGCGCATCCGGGTTCTGGTACGAATGCGGCACGTTGCCGGGGAAGG
>DATINB010000569.1:0-1740 GCA_035474775.1 Luteimonas sp. | reverse complement strand
CGAGGCCGTAGATCCACACGCCCTGCTTCTGCAGCTCGCGCAGGCACCGCGCAAGATTGGTCACGCGCACCACGGGCACGCTGTCGGCGGCACCGGCTGACGTCTTGCGCACGGTGGCATTCACCTGCACCGCCTTGTCCTTGGGGATCACCACCGCGGTCACCGCGGCCGCAGCCGCGCTGCGCAGGCAGGCGCCCAGGTTGTGCGGGTCCTGCACGCCGTCCAGCACCAGCAGCAGCGCCTTGCCGTCGGCCGCGTCCACCAGCTCCGGCAGTTCGTCCTCGCTCCAGGTCTTCGCCGCGGCATAGCGCGCCAGGATGCCCTGGTGGCGCAGGCCGCCGGCGACGTTGTCGAGCGCCTGCAGGGCCACCCGGCGCACGTCGATGCCGACCCGGCGCGCGTTCTCCTCGATCTCGGTCAGCCGCGGGTTGCGCGCGCCGGCCTCGACGAGGATCTCGCGCACGTTGTCGGCGTCATGCTCGACGCTGGCCGACACCGCGTTGATGCCGGCGATCCATTGGCTGTCCTTCGCCACCGGTCAGTACGCCTTCTTCGGCCGCTTGTTCGACTGCTTGCGCGGCGCCTGCGGGCGCTGGTTGCTGCCGCCGCTGCCCATGTCCTCGTCGAGCCGGAAATCGATCTTGCGCTCTTCCAGGCTGGCCTTGAGCACCACGATGCGCGCGCGGTCGCCGAGCCGGAACACGCGGCCGGCGCGCTCGCCGGTCAGCGTCTTGCGGATCGGATCGAACTGGTAGTAGTCGTTGGGCAGCTGGGTGACGTGGACCAGCCCGTTGACCTTGGAGTCATCGAGCTCGATGAACAGCCCGAAGCTGGTGACCCCGCTGATGGTGCCCTCGAAGGCGCTGCCGACGTGCTGCTCCATCCACGCCGCGCGGTAGCGGTCGTCGACCTCGCGCTGGGCATCGTCGGCACGGCGCGAGCGCTCCGAGCACTGGGTGGACAGCGCGGACATCGCATGCGGGGAGTAGGTGTAGGTCGCCGGCTTGGCGCCGTCGAGCGTGTGCTTGATCGCGCGATGCACCAGCAGGTCCGGGTAGCGGCGGATGGGCGACGTGAAGTGCGCGTAGGCCTCCAGCGCCAACCCGAAATGACCGATGTTCTCGGGGGCGTACACCGCCAGCGACTGGCTGCGCAGCAGCACCGATTCCAGCAGTGCGGCGTCCGGGCGTTCGCGGATGGTCTCCAGCAGCTTGCGGAAATCGCGCGGATGCACCTTCGCCCAAGGCGACATGCGCAGCTTGAATTCCTTGAGGAACTCCAGGAGGTCGGCGTACTTCGCCTCGGGTGGGCGGTCGTGGTCGCGGAACGGGGCCGGCACGCCGCTCTCGATCAGGAACTTCGCGGCCTCGACGTTGGCCGCGATCATGCATTCCTCGATCAGCTTGTGCGCGTCGTTGCGTTGCAGCATGCCGGCCTGGGTGACCTCGCCCTGCGGGCCCAGGATGAAGCGCACCTCGGACGATTCGAACTCGATCGAGCCGCGCTGCTGGCGCGCCTTGTCGAGGATCCGGTACAGCTGGTGCAGGTGCTGGACCTGCTGCAGCTGGGGACCCATGAAGGCGATGGCCTGGTCGCGGTCCTCGTCCGGGATGCCGGTGCCGACGGCGTTCCAGACCTGCGTGTAGGTCAGGCGCGCATGCGAATGCATCACCGCTTCGTAGAATTTCGAACCCGTCACCTGTCCGGCGCGGTCGACCTGCATGTCGCACACGAAGCACC
>DATINB010000568.1:0-2741 GCA_035474775.1 Luteimonas sp. | reverse complement strand
CGCCTACCGCACCCCGATGCTGGCCTGGCACCTGCTGGTGCACCTGCCGCTGGTGATGCTGGCGATCACGCCCATGACCCGTTCGTGGCGGCTCGGCGGCGAGCGCTTCGACCACCGCGTGATCCGGGCCTGGTCGGCCGGGATGATGCGGGTGTTCGGGTTCCACCTGTGCCGCGTGGGCGTGGCGAATGCGGGTGCGACGTTGTTCGTGGCCAACCACGTCAGCTGGATCGACATCGTGGCGTTGCACAGCCAGCGCATGATGGGCTTCGTCGCCAAGCAGGAGATCGCCGGCTGGCCGCTGGTCGGATGGCTGGCGGGTCGCGGCGAAACCATCTTCCACCAGCGCGGGAGCCAGGAGTCGCTGGGTGGCGTGTTGCACGAGATGCTCGCGCGGCTGCGCGACGGGCGCTCGGTCGGGGTGTTTCCGGAGGGGCGCACCGGGGACGGCCAGGCGGTGGGGCCATTCCATGCCCGCATCTTCCTGGCCGCGGTCGAAGCCGGCGTGTCGGTGCAGCCGGTGGCGCTGCGCTACGGCCGCGATGCGTCGGCGCAGGCCGTGGTGGCGTTCGGCCGCAGCGAGAACTTCATGCAGAACTTCCTGCGCCTGCTGGGTGAACCGGCGCGCGATGCCGAGGTGGTGTTCCTGGAGCCCATCGCGCCCGGCGGCGACGGCGGGCGGCGGCGGATCGCCGAACTCGCGCGCGAGCGCATCGCCTCGGCCATGCGGCCCGGATGAGCGCGGTCGCCAGCCTGTATGCACCGCCGCGCTGGCTGCGCAGCGGCCACCTGCAGTCGCTGCTGGCCAGCAGTCCGATGCGCGGGCGCCGGGGCGGTCGACTGCTGGCGGCGACGGGGGCCGTCCATGCCTCGGTCGAAGTGGACGGCGGCAGCGGCGTGCGCCTGCAGGGCCTGCACAGCGCGGTTCCGGGACGCCGCGCGCGGGGCCTCGCCCTGCTGCTGCACGGCTGGGAGGGCAGCGCCGAATCCAGCTACATGCGCCTCGCGGCGGCGCGGCTGGTGGAGCAGGGCTTCGACGTGTTCCGGCTCAACTTCCGCGACCACGGCGGCACCCACCATCTCAACCCGGACCTGTTCCATTCCAACCGCATCGATGAGGTGGTGCTGGCGGCCTGCGACATCGCGCGTCGCTATGGCGATCGTCCGCTGGTGGCGGCCGGGTATTCGCTCGGCGGCAACTTCGCGCTGCGGCTGGCACTGCATGCGCCGGCCGCCGGGCTCGCGCTGGCGCGGGTGGCGGCGGTGTGCCCGGTGCTGGATCCGGCGCTGACCATGCTGCAGATGGAGCGCGGCCTGCCGCTCTACCTGCGCCATTTCGAGGCCAAATGGCGGCAGTCGCTGCAGCGCAAGCGCCAGTTGTTCCCGGACACCCACGACTTCGACGACGCCACGCTCAAGCTGCGCATGCGCGAACTGACCCGGTGGATGGTGTCGCGCCATACCGATTTCGCCGACCTCGACGCCTACTTCGACGGCTACTCGATCGCCGGCGACCGTCTGGCGGCGCTGCAGGTGCCGGCCGACATCCTGATGAGCGAGGACGATCCGGTGATCCCGGTGGCCGAGTTCCGGGCGTTGCAGCTGCCGGCGAGCGCGCGGCTCGAGGTCGCGCGCTGGGGTGGCCATTGCGGGTTCCTGGATTCGGCGGCGCTGACCGGCTATTCCGAACGCTGGGTGGCGTCGCGGCTGGCCGTGGCCGCCGCGGGCCCTGCCCTGGAAGTGGCCGCGTAGCGAGCCGCTACAATCCGGGCCCCGCGCCCCAGGACACACATTCCATGCAGCAACCGATCCTCGACGCCCTGCGCCGCGGCGCCCACGACGACGCGTTGACGCTGGCGCGCGAGGCCGTGGCGGCGAAGCCCGACGACCCGCAGGCGCACCAGCTGCTGGCGATGGCGCAGCGTGCGGACGGCGCGCATGGCGATGCCCTGGACAGCATCGAGCGGGCGATCGCGCTGTCCCCCGAGGACGCCCACCTGCACTTCCATCGCGCCGGCTACCTGCTGGGCCGTCGTGACATCGGGGCCGCGCGCTCCTCGCTCGAAACGACCATCCGCCTGGATCCGAACCAGTTCGGTGCCTATGTCCTGCAGGCGCAGCTGGCGCTCGGCCGCAACGACCTGGACGATGCCGAACGGATCGCGCGACTGGCGGCCAGGATCGACCCCGAGCATCACTGGTTGAAGGCGCTGCAAGGCATGGTGGCGCTGCGCCGCGGCGATCCGGACACCGCGCTGGCCGTGATCGGCCAGGCGGCGCTGACCGCGCCGGACGATCCGCAGGTGCGCTACGCGCTCGGGCTGGCATACCTGGCCAAGGGCCACTTCGCGTTCGCGGAGCAGGCGTTCCGCGGCGTGCTGGAGGCGGTGCCGGGCGCCAGGATGACCCATGTCCTGATCGCGGGGGCCCTGCAGCAGCAAGGACGCATGGAGGAAGCGGCGGATGCCCTGCAGCCGGTGCTGGACGGGGCCACGGCGACACCGGCGCTGCACCGCTATGCCGGCGAGCTGGAGTTGGTCGCGGGACGGCCCGCGGCCGCCATGCACCACCTGCGGACCGCCTTCGACGCCAGTCCGCTCGATCTCCGCACCCTGGATGGCCTGTGCACGTTGTGGCACCGCGGTTCGGACGTGGACGAGGCCTGCACGGTCCTCGACGCCGCCCTGCTGCGCGAGCCGGGGTTCGAACCGCTGTGGCGGGCGCGGCTCGCCTTCGAGCCT
>DATINB010000567.1:0-3370 GCA_035474775.1 Luteimonas sp. | reverse complement strand
CTGCCGGCGCGCGAGCTCCGGAGTAAATGCCTGCCATGCGTTGCGCGCACGGTGCTTGCTGTCGTACATGGCGATGTCGGCGTTCTGGATCAGCTGCTGCGGGCGCAACCCGTCGTCGGGCGCGCGCGCGATGCCGATGCTGGCGGTGATCGCGAATTCATCGGCTCCGAAGCGGAAGCCGTCGCCGAGCGTGGCCAGGATCGCATCGGCCAGCCGCTCCGGCCGGCCGGCATCGTCGGCGATGTCGCACACCACCAGGAACTCGTCGCCGCCGAAGCGTGCGACCGCGCCCGCGCCGCCCACCGCGACGCGGATGCGGGTGGCCGCCTCGACCAGCAGCAGGTCGCCGGCCGCGTGCCCGAGCACGTCGTTGACCATCTTGAAGCGGTCCAGGTCGACGTACAGCACCGCCGGGGTGGCCGCGTGCGGATCGGTCAGGCGCCGCTCGAGATCCGCCAGGACGGCGTCGCGGTTCAGCAGTCCGGTCAACGGGTCGGTGCGCGCCTGCACGCGCAGGCTCTCCTCGTTGCGCTTGAGCCCACTGATGTCCTGCACGGTGCCGGTGACCCGCGACGTGCCGGCATCGCCGGGCTCGGGCTCGCCGATGACCCGCATCCACACCGTCCGGCCGTCGCCGCGCAGGCCCTGCAGGTCCAGTTCGAAGCCCCGACCATGCGCCACCGCGCCGTCCACCGCCGCGCGCAAGCGCATGCCATCGCCGGCGGCCAGGCAGGCGGCCATCTGTGCGATGGACCGTGGCGTCCGTTGCTGGCCGAGGATGTGCGCGGACTCGTCGGTCAGGTAGAGCCGGTCGCCCAGGCAGTCCCAGTCCCAGCCGCCGATGTGCGCGATCGCCTGCACGCGGTCGAACAGCGCGCTGTCGCGCTTGAGCCGGGTGACGTCCGAGAACAGGGACAGCACCTGGTGGGGTCGGGCCGCGCCGGCGGCGAATTGCGGCACCGCGGTCACCGACAGCCAGCCCAGGCTGCGGCGTTCGCGGTGATAGAGGCCGAGCACCGTGCTTTCCACCAGCCGTCCGCTGCGCAGCGCCCGCATCGCCGGAAACTCGTCCCACGGCATCTCGCGTCCGTCCTCGCGGACCGCCATCCAGTGCTCGTAGCGCATCTGCTCGGCCAGCGTGGCCCCGGGCGCGATGCCCAGCATGCGCAGCGCCGCCGAATTGCCGTGCACGAAGGCGCCGGCGGCGTCCTGCAGCACGATGCCCTGGTCCATCACCTCCATCAGTTCGCAATAGCGGATCTCGGCATCGTGGCGCCGGCTGAGGTCGCGTGCCACCGCCACCACGCAGGGCCGGCCGTCATCGGAGAACGCCGCGGAATGCACTTCCACCGGAAAGCGCGTGCCGTCGCCGCGCATGTTGGTGACCTCGATGAGGTAGGAATCGCCGCGGTCCATCGCCTCCCGGACCGGACCCATGTGGTCGCGCGGCAGGTCGGGGTTGATGACGTGGATGGGCTGCCCGACCAGTTCACCGCGCGTGCGTGCGTACGCCGCGAGGCCGGCGCGGTTGACGTCCAGCACCGTGCCGTCGATGGCGATGATGCTGACCGGGTCGGGGACGGCATCGAACAGCGACCGGTACCGGATGTGCGCGGCGTCGGCTTCGGCGCGCGTGGCCAGCAGCGCCGCGTGCGCGGCCAGGAGCAGGGCGTGGGTACTGCCCGGCAGCGCCGGGTCGTGCGATGCGTCGAGCAGCGCGTCCAGCAGGCGGGTGCCGTCCCCGGCGGTGTCAGCGGCCACGCGCGCACCGGCGCCGGACGGCCGCGCGGTCATCCGCGGCCGCGCGCCTGGGTGACACGACTGCCGCTGGCACGCCCGAGCCGGCCGGCGAGCCACTGCCCGGTGTCGACCAGCCGGTCCAGGTCCACGCCGGTGTCGATGCCGAGGCCATGCAGCATGTAGACCAGGTCCTCGGTGGCCAGGTTGCCGCTGGCTCCGCGTGCATAGGGGCAGCCGCCGGTACCGGAGACGGCGGCGTCGACCACCGCCACGCCGTCCTCGAGGCAGGCGAGCACGTTGGCCAGCGCCTGACCGTAGGTGTCATGGAAATGCACGGCAAGGGCGGGCATGGGCACCTCGGCGGCCACCGCGCGCAGCATCGCACGCGCACGGCCCGGCGTACCCACGCCGATGGTGTCGCCCAGTGAAATCTCGTAGCAGCCCATCCGGTGCAGGGCCACGGCCACCCGCACCACCTCCGGCACCGGCACCTCGCCCTGGTAGGGGCACCCGAGCACCGTGGACACATAGCCGCGCACGCGCACGCCGTCGGCCGCGGCGCGCAGCAGGACCGGCCGGAAGCGCTCCAGCGACTCGTCGATGCCGGCGTTGGTGTTGCGGCGGTTGAAGGCTTCGGAGGCCGCGGTGAATACCGCGACCTCGTCGGCGCCGGCCGCGCGTGCGCGCAGGTATCCCTGCTCGTTGGGCACCAGCACCGGGTAGGACACCCCGGGCGCGCGGCGGATGCCGGCGAACACCTCGGCGGCATCGGCCAGTTGCGGCACCCACTTCGGGCTCACGAAGCTGGTCGCCTCGACGGTCCGCAGCCCGGTGGCCGACAGCCGGTCGACCAGCTCGATCTTGTCCGTGGTCGCCACCAGCGTCGACTCGTTCTGCAGGCCGTCACGTGGCGAGACCTCGACGATGCGGACGCGTGCCGGCATCGTCACGTCACGGCTCCAGGACCACGAGCACGGCGTCGGCGTCCACGAAGTCGCCTTCGTGCACGCGCAGCTCGGCGACCACGCCGTCGCGCGGGGCTTTCAGGGCGAGCTCCATCTTCATGGCCTCCATCACCAGCACCTCCTGGTCCTGCACCACCCGGTCGCCGGCCTGCACGCGCGCCACCACCACGCGGCCCGGCATCGGCGCCAGCACGCGGTCGCCGCTGCCCGCAGCCCGGGCGAGCCCCTCTGCATGTGCCACGACCTGCGTGAAGATCCAGCGGCGCTGGCCGTCGTGCACCTGCACGCGGTGGCCGTCGACCACCACGCGCTGGCGGAGGCCGACACCGTCGAGGCGGGCTGCCAGGATCGCGGCATCGCCTTCCGCACCGGCGCGTGCGCCCTGCACCTCGTGCAGGCGGCCGTCGATGTCCATGCGGTAGTCGCCCGCGCTGCCCGCGACGTGCAGCACATGACGCCCGCCGCCGGCCTGGTCCAGGACCACCCGCCGCGGGGCGGCCGTGCCGATGCGCCAGCCGTCGCGTGCCGCCCACGGCGAGGCGCCCGGGGGCACGCCGTCGCCGTCGGCGGACGCCTGTGGCTGCGCGGCGTGTTCGGCCAGCAGCAGCGCCGCCGACGCGATCGCCAGGGCGGCGTCGTCGGCGTCCGCAGCCTGCGCGGCATCG
>DATINB010000566.1:0-10560 GCA_035474775.1 Luteimonas sp. | reverse complement strand
CTTGGCCTTGGTCCGGTCCACGGTCGCGTCGAGCTGCGGCACGTTGGCCTGGTAGCTCGAGATCGGGAAGCCCATGCCCGGCGTCTGCGCAGCGGCCCCCTGGAAGGCCTGCACCGCCGACTGCAGCGCGCCGTAGCCGAGGTTGCCGCGGTCCTCGACGAACAGCGAATAGCCGGAGCCGTTGCCGAGCCCGAGGATCGGCGGCGGCATGAACGAGAAGGTGATGCCCTCCTGCAGGCCGGCGATCTTCTGGTTGATCTCGGCATTGATCTCGGCGGCGCTGCGCGTGCGTTCGCCGAACGGCTTCAACGGCAGGAACGCCACGCCGGTATTGGGCGTGTTGGTGAACTGCAATGCGTTGAGCCCCGGGAACGCGATGGAGTGCGCCACGCCCTCGGTCGACATGGCGATGTCGGTGACCTTCTTCAGCAGGGCGTCGGTCCGCGCGATCGAGGCGCCCTCCGGCAGCTTGACGCCGGCGATCAGGTACAGCTTGTCCTGCACCGGGATGAAGCCGGCCGGGACTACCTTGAACATCAGCCCGGTGCCGACCAGCAGCACCGCGTACACCGCGAACACCAGGCCGCGGCGGCCCAGCGCGCGCGATACCGCGCCCTGGTACCTGGTGGAACTGCTGTTGAAGAAGCGGTTGAAGGGGCGGAAGATCCAGCCGAACAGGCGGTCGATGACGCGCGTGGGGCGATCCTTGGGTGCGTCGTGCGGCTTCAGCAGGCGCGCGGCCAGCGCCGGCGACAGGGTCAGCGAGTTGATCGCCGAGATCACCGTGGAGATGGCGATGGTCACCGCGAACTGCTTGTAGAACTGGCCGGTCACCCCGGACAGGAACGCCATCGGCACGAACACCGCGCACAGCACCAGCGCGATGGCGATGATCGGCCCGGAGACCTCCTTCATGGCCTGGTGCGCGGCGGCCATGGGGGTCAGGCCCTCCTCGATGTTGCGCTCGACGTTCTCCACCACCACGATCGCGTCGTCGACCACGATGCCGATCGCCAGCACCAGCCCGAACAGGCTCAGCGTGTTGATCGAGAAGCCCAGCAGGTACAGCACGCCGAAGGTGCCGACGATCGACACCGGCACCGCGATCAGCGGGATGATCGACGCACGCCAGGTCTGCAAAAACAGGATCACCACCAGCACCACCAGCACCACGGCTTCGAGCAGCGTGGTCACCACCGCCTTGATGGAATCGCGCACGAAGATGGTGGTGTCGTACACGGCTTCGTATTCGATGCCGGCCGGGAACTGCGCCGACACCGCGTCCATGTTGGCGATCACCGCGTCGCGGATCTCCAGCGCGTTGGCGCCCGGCGCCTGGAAGATGCCGATGCCGACCGCGTTCTTGCCATCCAGCTGCGAGCGCAGCGTGTAGTCGCTGGCGCCGAGCTCCAGTCGCGCCACGTCGGACAGCCGCACGATGCCGCCGTCGGCGCCGCTCTCCAGCACGATGTCGCCGAACTGCTGCGCGGTCTCCAGCCGCCCCTGCGCGTTGATCAGGGTCAGGAAGTCGCTGCTCGGCATCGGCTCGCCGCCGAGCTGGCCGGCGGAGACCTGCACGTTCTGCTCGCGCATGGCGCGCACCACGTCCCCGGCGGTCAGGCCACGGGCGGCGACCTTGTCGGGGTCGAGCCAGGCACGCATGGCGTAATCGCCGCCGCCGAACACCTGCGCATCGCCCACGCCGGTCAGCCGCGCCAGCGAATCCTTGACGTGCAGCCGCGCGTAGTTGCGCAGGTACAGGGTGTCGTACTTGCCGGACGGCGAGGTCAGGTGCACCACCATCAGGAAGGTCGGCGACTGCTTCTGGGTGGTGACGCCCTGCCGGCGCACGTCCTCCGGAAGCCGCGCCAGCGCCTGGCTGACCCGGTTCTGCACGCGCACCGCGGCATCGTCGGCGTCGGTGCCGGGGCGGAAGGTCACCGTCATCTGCAGCACGCCGTCGGAGCCGGCCACCGACTTGAGGTACATCATGTCCTCGACGCCGTTGATGGCCTCCTCCAGCGGCGTGGCCACGGTGTCGGCGATCACCTTCGGATTCGCGCCGGGGTACTGGGCACGCACCACCACCGAGGGCGGCACCACGTCCGGGTACTCGCTGATCGGCAGCAGCGGGATGGCCAGCAGCCCGGCGGCGAAGATGACGATCGACAGCACGGCGGCGAAGATCGGCCGGTCGATGAAGAAGCGCGAGAAGTCCATGGCGGATCCTTGGGGAGCACCGCGCGCGGCTGCGGCGGGGGAAGAAGGGCGGGCCGGTGCCGGACGAGGAGCGCACCGGCCCGCTGCCGGCCCCGTGTCCGGGCCGGCCTGGAAGTGGGCCGGCCGACCCTCCCGGGGAGAGGGGTCGGGGTGGTCGGCGGCCCGTTGAACTGCAGGCGTGCCTAGTGGGCGGCGACCGCGTCGTCGGCCGGCGCGGCCCCGGGCGCCGCCGGTGCGGGCGCCGCCGCGCCCATCGCGATGGTCTTCGGCGCCACCGGCATGCCCGGCATGAACACCTTCTGCACGCCGTGGACGATCACCCGGTCCTTCGCGGTGAGCCCGGTCTGCACCACGCGCAGGCCGTCGACCATGCGGCCGGGCACGATGTCGCGGCGCTGCGCGGTGTTGCCGGCGCCCAGGACGTAGACGAACTTGCGGTCCTGGTCGGTGAGCACGGCGCGGTCGTCGACCAGCAGCGCCGTCTCCGAGCCGCGGCCCTCGAGCTGCACGCGGGCGAACAGGCCGGGGGTGAACACCCGGTCGGGATTGGCGAGCACGGCGCGGGCCCGGATGGTGCCGGTGCGCGGGTCGACCTGGTTGTCGGTGAAGTCGACCACGCCGGCGTGCGGGTAGCCGGTCTCGTTGGCCAGCCCCACGCGCACGGCGTTGTCCTTGCCGGCGCGGTCACCGTCGCGGGCCAGCTGGCCGTAGCGCAGGTAGGCCTGCTCGTCGGTCTCGAAGTACACGTGCACCGGGTCCAGCGAGACCAGCGTGGTCAACGCGGTGGCATCGGCCTGGGCCAGGTTGCCGGTGGTCACCAGCGCGCGCCCCGCGCGGCCGTCGATCGGCGCGCGCACCTGGGTGAACTGCAGGTCCAGCCGCGCCGCCGCGACCGCGGCCTCGGCAGCCGACACGTCGGCATTGCCCTGCGCGCTCGCCGCGCTGCGGGCGTCGAACTCCTCGCGCGAGAGGGCCTGCACGTCGACCAGCTGCTGCGCGCGGGCGCCCTGGCTGCGCGCCAGACGGGCTTCGCTGCGCGCGCGCTCCAGCCCGGCCAGCGCCTGGTCGAGCGCGGCGCGGTACGGGCGCGGGTCGATCACGAACAGCAGGTCGCCCCTGCGCACTTCCTGGCCTTCCTCGAACGCCACGCGCTCGACGTAGCCGCTCACGCGCGGGCGGAGTTCGACGGTCTCGACCGCGCTGATGCGGCCGGTGAAGTCGTCCCACTGGCGGACGTCCTTCGCCAGCACCTGGGCCACGCTGACCTCGGGCGCCGGCGGTGCGGCGGCGGACTCGGCGGCCTTGCCGTCGCAACCGGCCACGGCCAGGGCGATGAGCAGGCTGGCGGACAGCAGCGCCAGGACGGTGGGCGGCAGCGAGCGGCCCGGGTGTGCGGCGCCGGAGCGCGCCAGGACCTTGCGGGTGTTCATGAGGTGGGTTCCTGTGGAGGAGAGACGAGAAGGCGGCCGAGGAAGGCGCGGGCGTCCGCCAGGCAGCGTTGCGCCGTGGCGCTTGCGATCAACGGGGTCGTGCCATCCGCCGCCGACACGGCGCCCGGCACCTGGGCAGCCGGGGCCATGGCGGGTGCGGCGTGCGGTGCCAGGAACGGCACGACGGCGCGCTTGGTCGCGGCCGGGTCGCGGCGCTCGAGCAGCGCCACGGCGGCATCGCCGATGGCCTGGACGCATGGCCACTGGGGACAGGCGTCGGGCGAGTTGTCGGCGGTGCGCGCCGGCTTGTCGACCAGCAGCATCTGCACCCGGACCGCGTCGCTGAACGATTCCTCGTGCAGCACGCGCACCAGCATCTGCAGCCCGGCGGCGGCGATCGCGGTGGTGCCGTATCCGGCCCAGGGCCGGGTGGTGGCGGGGCCGCCCACCACCACGTACCCACCGCCACCGGCGGTCGCCAGCAGGGGCAGCAGGGCGCGCGCCGCGAACAGGTGCGGTTGCAGGTCGCCGTCCAGGCTGGCGCGCAGTGCGCCCGGGGCGGCTTCGAGCAGGCGGCTGCGGCGGGCGGTACCGCGGATCGCGACCAGTACGCCGGCCAACGGACGGTTCAGCGCCCGCACCGCGGCGGCGAGCGCCTGCGCGCGCGCTTCGGTGGCCACCGAGCCCTCGACCAGCACCAGGTCGGCCGCCGGGAAGGCCGCCTGCAACTGCTGCAACCTGGCCGGGTCGCGGCCGCTGGCGAGCACCGGATGACCGGCGGCCAGCGCCGCCGCCACCAGCCCGCGGCCGACAGCCCCGCTCGCGCCGAGGATCAGCACGGCACCGGTCATTGTCCCACTCCAGGGATTTTTACTCCCAGATACGGGACGGTGTGCATGCGGCCCCAGTGCCCGGCTGCGGCCAGCCCGGCCATCAGCACCGGCAGCACGATCACGAATGCGAACACCCAGGCCAGCATCAGCGACTCCGGCGTACCGGCGCGCAGGGCGCGCAGCGTCAAGGACACGGCCAGCTGGATGCCATAGATCGCCGACGCGGCGATCGGCAGCAGCAGGGCGGTGCGCAGGAGGCGGGAACGGAACATCGGGCTGGCCTGGAAAGCGTCGATGCACACGGTAGACCTGCCGGCGGCACTTGATTAGTCACCAGAAGAGGGAATAATTATCCCTCCATCGGGCCAATCGACCCACTGGCATCCAAGGAGTCGGCCATGACCCGCGATCTCAACGACACCCTGATCTTCGTCAAGGTGGTGGAGCACGGCAGCTTCATCTCCGCGGCGCGGTCGTTGCGACTGCCCAAGACCACGGTCAGCCGCAAGGTGCAGGACCTCGAGGCACGCCTGGGGGCGCAGCTGCTGCACCGGACCACGCGCAAGCTCGGGCTCACCGAGGCCGGCAACGTCTACTTCGAACATTCGCAGCGCATCTCGCGCGAGCTCGACATGGCGGAAAGCGCGGTCAGCGAGCTGCAGGGCGGACCACGCGGCTGGCTGCGCTTCACGGCCCCCTACTCGATCGGGATCGACAAGATCGCGCCGCTGCTCGGCGAATTCCATGCGCTGCATCCGGAGATCCGCGTCGACATGACGCTGACCAACGAGCCGCTGGACCTCATCGACAAGGAACTCGACCTCGCCCTGCGGGTGGGCAACCTGCCCGATTCCACCCTGGTGGCGCGCAAGCTGGCCGTCCTGCGCACGCAGGTGTATGCCAGCGAGGCCTACATCGAACGCCACGGCGAGCCGCTGCACCCCGACGACCTGTTGCACCACCGCACGCTGGCGATGCAGAAGTCGCGACGCAACAACGGCTACGTGTGGACGCTCAACGACGGCACGCGCGACTTCGACTTCGCCATCGACCCGGTGCTGGTGGCCAGCGACCCGGCCGCGCTGAAAGGTGCGCTGCTGTGCGGCGAGGGTGTGTTGCTGGCTGCGGACGTGATGGTCAAGCCGTTGGCCGAGAAGGGCTTCGTGCGCCGCGTGCTGGCCGGCTGGACCGGTCCGCAGTTCGATTTCAATGCCGTCTTCCCGCGTGGACGCGTGCAGTCACCGAAGGTGCGCGCGTTCGTCGACTTCCTGGTGGAGCGGCTGAACATGGAAGCCGACTACATGCAGCTGCTGTGCCCGGCCGCGCGCTGCCGCAGTGCGGCCGCCGCGGCGCTGGAAGGCGCGGACGCGGAGACCGTCGCGGCGATCATCGCGCAACCGGAGACCGCGGAGGCGGTCGCCGCGGTGCTGCAACGTGTCCAGGACGCGGGCGAGACCGTCCCGGTCCGCTGAAGAGAGGGCGGAGCCGAACGGCTGCCCCGAGGCACGGCGGAGCCGAGCGGGGGCCACCCGACACGCGGCCGAACCGAACGGCCGTCGCTGGTCGGCAGGTTCAGCCCAACCGTCCGCACCGATCAGGGTGCGGGAGCGGATGCGCCTCCCGATGCGGTGGCGGTCGCATCGAGGTCGCGCCAGACGTGCGCCACGGCCGGCTGCGCCTCGCTCCACAACAGGCGCGACGCGCCCTTGGCCTGCTGCCAACCCTCCTCGCCGACCACGCCGTGCGCGGAATCACCGCCGGCCCCGTCGTGCGTGCGCAGGCCATAGGCGTACGCCGGGGCGTAATCGCTCCACGTCATTCCGGTCACGTAGTACGGCATGGTCTGGTAGATCTGTTCGAAGTGGCCGAGATCGCCGCGCGGGTCCACCGCCTCCGACGCCTTGTGCGCACCCACCGCGCCCAGCGCCGCACCGGCCGCCACCCCCGCCACGATGCCCGGCGGTCCGGCCAGCACGCCGCCGATGGCACCGCCGATCGCGCCGGCCGCCAGCGCGCCCGCGCCGGATGCCAGCACGTGGTCCTTCTTCAGATCGCTCATGGTGTGTCCTTTGCCTGCTTGCCCTGTGACTGTCCGGTGCCGGCCGCTGCGGCCGCGGTGCCGTGCGGTGCGGCTGCACGCGCGTGCAGCCAGGCATGTTCGACGGCTCCCCGCGCCTCGACCCAGGCGAGTCGCGACGCGCCACGCGCCGCTTCCCAGCCGGATTCCAGACCGTCCAGGTCATCGAAGCGGGCCACGGGCCTATGTTGGAACAGGTCGTGGCCGAACCGGTACGCCGGTGCGTAATCGGTCCATTCGCGGCCGGTCGAGTAGTACGCCGTGTCGCGATAGACCGCCTGAAAGGCCTCGACCGGGTCGTCCCGCATCGACGCACCCGCGACCGCGGCGGCGCCAAGGTCCATGCCCCGGGCGGGATGGGAGTCGAATCGTGCCTGTTCGGCGTGCATGAACCTGTACCGGTGACGCGGCCGATCGCCGCTGCGTCTGGAACGCGCTTGCAGTGACCGTAGGCGTGGCGCGGTTGGACAGGCGTGAAAGTGGCGCGTCGCATGGGCCAGGCGTGGGGCCCGGTCAGGCGCGATTGCAGTGCGTCGCCGACACGTGACGGGCGTGGTGCCCGCATTGCCCGCATCCGCGATTCCGCATCGGCCGTTTTTCCAGTCAGGAGCAGCCGTCGATGGCGTCGATGGCGTCGGTAGTGCCGGCCTTCGCCCGCCTGCTTCGCGCGTCCTCAGGCCGCGCTTCACTCGTGGAAGAACCGCGACGCGTCGGCCGTCTGCTCATCGCGCAAGGCGATCTCGCCGTCGCGATACACGACGAGGCGACGCGTCCACAGCGGGCCGGCGCCGACCCGCTGCAGGCGTACCTGCGCGACCAGCCGCGCGCCCTGCCCGCGAAGCAGGCCGGCGTCGGTGTCGCGGGCCGATTCGTACACCAGGTCGCCGTAGTCGACGAACGCGGTCCTGCGGTAGACGAGCACGGCCAGGGCCCCGAGGCGCATCACCTCGTCCCGGGCGTAATGCGCGCGGATGAACGCGTCGATCACCACCCTGGCCGATGCGGACGACAAAGCGTCCATGTGCGCGGCCTCGTGGTACTGCAGGCGTTCGCGCAGGTCGTACAGCCGTGGGTCGAGCCCGCGGCCGGTCAGCATCGAGGCGTTGAATCCGGCGTCGACGGGCGTGATGCGCGGGGCTTCCGGCGCGCAGCCGCCCAGCGCAAGGAGCAGCGCCAGCACGGCCGCTCGCGCACGTCGATGGACAGGGGGCGCACCCATGGCCGCTCGGCCGCCGTCCCGGGTGACGCCCGGGGCAGGCGCTGCTCGGGCCAGGCTGGGCCTGCGACGTGCGGTGGTGGGCGCGGAAGGCATGCCGGCACGATACCGCCGCACGACCCGACAGTCGCCGCGATCGCCGCCCTCCGCCTGACGTCTCCGCCATGTCGCGACGTCGGTCGGCAGACCACGCAGCCTGAAGGTGCCAGGGCCCACCATGGCGGCAACGCGCCACCGCAATGGCCGCCCCACCAGGACACCCCATGGCCCTCCACGACCTCTTTCCCGGCAAGCTCGGCTTCGGCAGCGCACCGCTCGGCAACATGTTCCGCGACATTCCCGAGGCCGAGGCACGGGCCACGGTGGACGCGGCCTGGGACGACGGCATCCGCTACTTCGACACCGCCCCGTCCTACGGTGCCGGCCTGGCGGAGTTGCGCCTCGGCCAGGCGCTGTCCGCGAGGCCGCGCGGGGATTACGTGATCAGTACCAAGGTCGGGCGGCTGGTGCTGGACGATGCGGCCGGAGGCGGTGCGCCCACGCCAGGCGACGCGCGCGCGATCTTCCGGCACGGCCGCCCCAACGCGGTGGTCAACGACTACTCGCACGACGCCACCCTGCGCTCCATCGACGACAGCCTCGCGCGCCTGCGGACCGACCGGATCGAGGTGGTCTGGGTGCACGACGTGGCCCAGGACCATTACGGCGATGCCTGGCTCGGCATCTTCGAGGGCGCCCGTACCGGTGCATTCCGCGCGCTGGACCGCCTACGCGACGAAGGAGTCATCCAGGCCTGGGGCCTGGGCGTGAACCGGGTCGAGCCGATCGAGCTGCTGATGGCGCTGGACGAGCCGCGGCCCGACGGATTCCTGCTGGCCGGGCGCTACACCCTGCTCGACCATGACAGCGCACTGCAGCGGGTGATGCCGCGCGTGGCCGCGGAGGGCCTCGGCATCGTGGTCGGCGGACCGTACAGTTCCGGCGCGCTGGTCGGGGGCCCCCACTTCGAATATGCACCGGCGTCGCCGGCGATCCTCGACAAGGTGGCGCGCATCAGGGCCATCGCCGAGCGCCATGGGGTCAGCATGAAGGCGGCGGGTCTGCAGTTCGCGTTGGCCAACCCGGCGGTGTCGGCGGTCATTCCGGGCGCCAGCCGACCCGGCCGCATCGCCGAGGACCGCGCCGCGCTGGAGGAGTGCGTGCCGGCGGCGTTCTGGAACGACCTGCGCCGGGCCTCCCTCGTGCATGCGGATGCGCCACTGCCGGGTGACCCGCGCCGACAGCGCTGAGCCGGGGCCGGCGGCTGCCACCACCGCCGCCCTTCATACGGTCTTTCCGCGTCGACCCACAGACTGGCCGTCCCCGCCATCCATCCGGAGTGTCCCATGGGCCTGTTCTCCAAGATCGCCGACCGCATCTTCGGTCGCAAACCCGCCGCCAGCGATGCACCCGCGGCGCCTGCGACCCGTGCGCCCGCCCCGGTGATCTTCGAAGGCAGCGCGGACGACCCGACCGTCTCGCCACCGCCGCTCAACCCGGCGCCGGCGACCACGCCCACCGCCACCACCGTCGAGCCGGTGGACGTCGAAGCGGTCCTGCGCGACATGGCCGAAGCCAGGGGCGGGGCGAGCGACTGGCGTCACTCGATCGTCGACCTGCTGAAGCTGCTCGACCTCGACTCCGACCTGGCGGCCCGCAGGGAGCTTGCCGACGAGTTGCACGTGGACGCCGGCGCGCATGGCTCGGCCGAGCAGAACATCGCGCTGCACAAGGCGGTGATGCGCAAGCTGGCCGAAAACGGCGGCAAGGTCCCGGACGACCTGAAGGACTGACCCGGGGGCCCGACGGCGCGGCCGCCACGCCACGACACTCCGCCGCTGTCCGGCCGGTCAGCGGCGAAACCACCTGGTGCCCAGGCGTTACGATGCCGACCCACGTCGCACGCCGTAGACCGTCCATGCAGGCCCGCCACCCCGACGCCCCTCCGGCGGCATGAGCGACACGCCGCGTCTGCCGGACGCCGGGCAACCCGACCGCCGCGATCGCCTGCAACGCTGGGGCGCCGCGGCAGCCACCGTCGCGCTACACGGGCTGCTGCTCCTGCTGGCGCTGTGGATGCGCCCGGACGTGGTGACACCACCGCAGGGCGCCGGTGGTGGCGGCAGCGGCGCCCTGCAGGTGACCTGGATCGAGGACATCGCCCCGCCCGCGCCCGCGCCCACACCCGCGCCTGTGCGTCCGGTGCGGACACCGACGCCGCCACAAACTGCCAGGGCGCCTGCCCCGCCGACCCGGGTCCGCACCACGCCGGTCGTGCAGGCCGACGACCCGCTGCCGCCCGAGGTTGCAGCGGTCGACGATGCGGCCGCACCGCCGCCCCCCGAGCCCGTGGCCACCCCGGCCGTGCCGACCCCGTCGCCACCCGATGCGCCGGACGCGCGTGAGCGGCCCGACGCGCCGGCCCGCGCCGAATCGCCGCCGCAGGTGCAGCGCCCCGCGCGCATGAAGGGTCTGCCGCCGGGCATGCGACTCGAAGACCTGCCCGCCAGCCGGGGGCCGGGCCGCCGCGCGGCCGCCAGCCCGGGGCCCGGCAGCAGTGCCGGTACGTCGGGGGCCAGCCTGGGCGTGGACGGCTACCAGGTCTATTACGAACTGGTCTACGAGACGCGCCTGCGTGCGTGGCGCGACCAGGGCATGACCGAACTGTTCCTGCCATTGCCGGGCACGCGGCGGCTGATGGTCTGCCCGCTGGAGATCGCGCTGCGGCGCGGCTCCGGCGCATGC
>DATINB010000565.1:0-2431 GCA_035474775.1 Luteimonas sp. | reverse complement strand
CGTTCGCGGGAGGGCATCGCCTGCAGCGCGGCAGGCGTGCCACGAACGCTCTTTGCGGTTCGCGTGCCGTCCCGTGTTTGCTCGCGCGGCTGCGCGCGTGCAAGCAGCCACGCCTGGAGCGCGATCACCGCGGCCATCACCGCCAGCGCGACCCAGCCGACCGCGGTCATCAGATGCTGGTCGAGAAGCGGTAACCCGAGCCGCGCACGGTCTGCACCAGTTCCTCGAGCCGGTGCGGCTCGAGCGTCTTGCGCAGGCGACGGATATGGACGTCCACGGTGCGTTCCTCCACGTACACGTTCCCGCCCCAGACATGGTCCAGGAGTTGCGCGCGAGTGTAGACGCGCTCGGGGTGGGTCATGAAGAAATGCAGCAACCGGTATTCGGTGGGACCGATGGGCACCGGAGATTCGCCAGCGAACACGCGGTGCGCGGCGCCGTCGATACGCAATCCGCCGACGGCGATGCTGCCGTCCTCGTCGTCTTCGCGCGAACGACGCATTACCGCACGGATCCGCGCCAGCAGTTCGCGCGCCGAGAACGGCTTGACCACGTAGTCGTCGACCCCGGCTTCCAGGCCGCCGACGCGGTCGTTTTCTTCCCCGCGCGCGGTCAGCATGATGATCGGCACGTCGCGGGTCAGGGCGTCCTTGCGCCAGCGCCGGGCCAGTTCCAGACCGCTGGTGCCGGGCAGCATCCAGTCCAGCAGGATCAGATCGGGAACGCGGTCGGCGATGGCCGTCTGCGCCTCGCGCGCATCGCCGGCGTGGACAGGTTCGAAATCGCCCTTGCGCAGGGCGAAGGCGACCATGTCGCGGATCGCGGGCTCGTCGTCGACAATCAGGATGTGCTTTTGCATGGGAACCCGTATCCAGCCATTTACGGGATTACACGACAGTTTTGTGACACCAGCATGACATGCCGCAGGGCCGTTGATACGAATGTGACTGGCAGCCTTCAGCGCTGATTCGCCCAGCAGAAGGCGCATGCCGTCAGCGGCGGTCCACGTCCGGGTCGCGGATACCCTGGCGCCGCAGTTCCAGCACCTGCGGGGTGATGACGGCGATGCGGGCGTCGATCCGGGCCCGGGCGTAGTAGTCCAGGTCGTCGCGCTTCTTCAGGTTCTGCAGCTGGATCAGGGCCTGTTCCGGCCGGCCATTGAGGAAGGCGGCTTCGGCATAGGCTTCGCCCGCGCGCGCGGTGTCGCCGGCCAGTTCGTTGGCGCGTCCCAAATCTCTCTGGAAGACCGGGTCGTCCGACGAGGTCCCCAACATCGGCCGCAGGATCGCCTGGGCACGCTGGCCGGCCTCGCGGCCGCCCTGTTCGTTCAACACCTGCGCATAGCTCAGGGCGATGGCGCGGTTGTTGGGCGAGTGACGCAGCAGGGCGGCGTAGCGCTGGTTGGCAGCCTCGGCCTTGCCAGTGCGCGATTCGGCCTGGCCCATGGCCAGCGCCAGCCACAGATTGTCCGGGTACTTGTCCAGCAGCGGCTGCAGCTCGGCAATGGCGGCCGCAGGACTGTTGCTGCGCATGCGCGCCAGGGCCAAACCATATTTCTGCGCATCGGTCAGCCCCTTGCCGCTGTTTTCGCGAATGCGCTCGTATTCGCCGATGGCCTGGGTGGGCGTGTCCGCACTGAGCACGCGCAGTCTTTCCTTGGCCCAGGCGAACTGTCCACTGCCGCCCTTGGCAAGGTTGTCGCCGACCGACATCAATAGCGAGCCGGGAATAAGCGGGTTCACTGTGGCCGTGGACGCATAGTTGGGCTTGCGCGGAATGCGCTCGGTTTGGGTGCCGCCCGGTGTGGTCGTGGTGACCGGGATGGTGGTTTCGCGATTGATCTGCTCAGCGCGTTCGCGTGCTTCGCTGATGCGGGTGGTCGTGACCGGGTGCGTCTGCAGGTAGTCGGGGGTGCGTTCGCGGTCGCCGCCGCGGTTGCCGCGCATGGCCTGGGACATGCGTTCAAAAAAGCCGGCCATCGCGGCCACGTCGTAGCCCGAGCGCGACAGGGTGCGGATGCCCACGCGGTCGGCCTCGGCCTCGTTGGAGCGTGTGTAGTCGATCTGCCGCTGCGCCATCAGTCCCATGGCGCTGGCGATGGCCGCCTGCGAGGCATCGCCGCTGGAGGTACCGCCCGCCGCCTGGGCCAACACGATGGCGCCCAGCATGCCCAGCAGGATCGGAATCTGGTCGCGTTGCGCACGCTCCACCCCGCGCAAGACGTGCTGCTGGGTCACGTGCGCGACCTCGTGGGCGATCACCGCGGCCACTTCGTCCTCACGCTCGGCGGTGAGAATCAGACCCGCGTTGACGCCGATATAGCCGCCCAAGGTAGCGAAGGCGTTGATCTGGCGGTCTTTCAGCAGGAAGAAGGTGAAGGCCTGGCGTGGCTGGTCGCTGTCGGCGCCCAAGCGCCCACCCATGGTCTGCA
>DATINB010000564.1:0-6104 GCA_035474775.1 Luteimonas sp. | reverse complement strand
GGTCGACGGCGGGCGCAGCTACCACTGACTTCGGACGTCACAAAGGAACGCCATGAACAGCCTGATGCAACAGCATCCCCTGCTGCTGTCCGGACTCATCGACCATGCCGCCGCCTACCACGGCGAGCGCGAGATTGTGAGCCACCTGGTGGACGGCAGCACCCATCGCAGCAATTGGCGAGACGTGCAGCAGCGCGCCAAGCGGCTGGCGAATGCGTTGACGCGCCTGGGTGTCGGCGCGGGCGATCGGGTCGCCACGCTGGCCTGGAACACGCACCGCCACCTCGAGCTGTATTTCGGCGTCTCGGGCATGCAGGCCGTCCTGCACACCGTCAACCCGCGGCTGTTTCCAGAGCAGATCGCCTACATCGTGAAGCACGCCGAGTCCGGCTACGTGTTCTTCGACACCAGCTTCGCCGCCACGCTGGCCGAGCTGGCGCCGCAACTGCGTGGCGTGAAGGGCTTCGTTGCGCTCTGCGCACCGTCGCAGATGCCGGATGTGGCGCTGCCGAACCTGCTCTGCTATGAGGAACTGCTGGCCGATGCATCACCGGAGTTCGAGTGGCCGGTGTTCGACGAGAACACGGCCTCGTCGCTCTGCTACACCTCGGGCACCACCGGCAATCCGAAGGGGGTGCTCTACAGCCACCGCTCGACGGTGCTGCATTCCTTCACCGCGTGCACGGCCGACGGCCTGGCCATTTCCGCGCGCGACAGCGTGCTGCTGGTGGTGCCGCTGTTCCACGTCAATGCTTGGGGCGTGCCGTATGCGGGTGCGATGTGCGGCGCCAAGCTCGTGCTGCCCGGTCCGCATCTGTCGGGCGAGAACATCTACCGGCTGCTGCGCGAGGAGCGCTGCAACTTTTCGCTGGGGGTTCCCACGGTGTGGTTGGGGCTGTTCGACTACATCGAGCGCAACCGTGCCTCGCTCGACCTGTCGGAGATCGCCCTGCAGCGGCTGGTCGTCGGCGGCTCGGCGGCGCCGCGCGCCATGATCCAGAAGTTCGACGAGTTGTTTGGCGCCTACGTGATCCATGCCTGGGGCATGTCCGAGACCAGTCCGCTGGCGACCATCGGCACACTGCTGGACAAGCACCGCGGCATGACGCCGCCGCAGCGTTACGACGTGCAGGCCAAACAGGGGCGAGCGATCTACGGCGTGCAGATCGAGATCTTCGGCGAGCACGGCCAGCCGCTGCCGCATGACGGCAAGGCCTTCGGCGACCTGAAGGCGCGCGGGCCCTGGGTCGCGTCCGGCTACTACCGGGCCGATGGCGATGCGACCGATGCCGCCGGCTGGTTTCCGACCGGCGATGTCGCCACGCTGGACGCAGACGGCTTCGTGCAGATCACCGACCGTTCGAAGGACGTCATCAAGTCCGGCGGCGAATGGATCTCCTCCATCGACCTGGAGAACGCGGCCATGGCCCATCCCGGCGTGCAGGAGGCCGCCGTGATCGGCGTGGCCCACCCGCGCTGGCAGGAGCGCCCGCTGCTCGTGATCGTGGCCAAGCCGGGCACGCAGCCCACGCGCGAAAGCATCTTGGACTTCATGGCCGGCAAGGTCGCCAAGTGGTGGATGCCCGACGACGTGGTCTTCGTCGACGCGCTTCCCCATACCGCCACCGGCAAGCTGCAAAAGCTCAAGCTGCGCGAGCAGTTCCGGTCCTACCAGCTCCCCACGGACGCGGCCCCGATCAGCGCCGCCGATGCGGCACGCGACGCCTCGCACAACACCAAAACCACCCAACCATGATGCACCTCGACGAAACCCAGACCATGCTGCGCGACAGCGTGCAGGCCTTCCACGAGAGGCACCCGGCCCCCGCCCGCGTGCGGCGCCTGCGGGACCAGACCATTCCGTTGAACCGAAGCATCTGGCGTGACATGGCAGAGGCAGGCTGGAGCGGGGTGCTGGTCCCCGAATCGCTCGGCGGCCACGGCCTGGGTGTGGCCGAAGCAATGCTGATCGCGAGCGAGCTCGGGCGCGGCCTGGTGCCGGAACCGTACGTCGCCTGCGGCTTGATGGTGGTGCAGGCGCTCGTGCCGCTTGCTTCCGACTTGGCCCCTGTGCGCACGCTGCTCGAGAGTGTGCTCACGGGCGAGACGCTGGCCGCGCTGGCCTGGCAGGAAGCACCCGGCGCACTGCAGATCGACGACGTGAAGATGCGCGCTATCCGCAGCGACAAGGGCTGGCAGCTGGAGGGGGCGGCCAAGTGCTTCGTGCCGCTGGCCGACGCGGCCGACGGCTTTCTGGTCTACGCGCTGGACGACGGCGTCCCGGCGCTGTTCTGGGTGACGCAGCCGGCTGCGATTCGCACGACACGCACTGTCGACGGACTCAGCTTCGGCGAAGTGGATGTTCAGGGCGTCGTGCTGGCCGCTGACGCCCGGCTGGCCAGTGGGCCCGCGGTGCGCGATGCAGTCGCACAGGCCATCGAACTCGGCCGCCTGGCCAGCGCCTTCGAGCTTGTCGGCGTGGCAGAGCGTGCGCTGCAGGAAACGGTGGCCTACACGTCGCAGCGCGTCCAGTTCGGCAAACCCATCGCCTCGTTCCAGGCACTGCAGCACCGCATGGTGGACATGTGGATGCACTGCCAGCTGGCGCGTGCCTCGGCGGAGAACGCATTGCTGGACTGGGCGCGGCCGGCCGACGAGCCCACGCGCATCCAGTCGGTGCGTGCGGCACGCGCACGTGCCGGCGCCTCCGCGCTGCTGGTCGGCAAGGCAGCGATCCACCTGCACGGCGGCATGGGCATCGCCGATGAAACCGACATCGGCCTGTGCCTGAAGCGGGCGCTGGCGCTGTCGGCCTGGCTCGGCAATCCGCTGTGGCAGCGCGCCCGGTTCGTGGACCAGCTGATGAAGAGCGGCCGTGTGAACCAGTCCGACAACTCGCCGCTGGTGGTGCCCGACGACGTGGATGTGGCCGAGCTGCCCGACGATGAATTCCGTCGCGTGCTGGCCACCTGGATCGCCGCACACTACCCGCCTGGCAAGCGCTTCATGAAGAAGCGCGCCTACTACGCCGACATCGCCGATTGGTACCAGGCCCTGTCGAAGAAGGGCTGGCTCGCGCCGTCCTGGCCGAAGGCCGCTGGCGGCATGGGGCTGTCTGCGACCAAGCAGGTGATCTACGCGGAAGAGATCGCACGCCATGGCTGCGCGCGCATTCCCGACCACGGCCTGGCCATCGGCAAGCTGCTGCTCATGCACGGCACGCCAGAGCAAATCGCCTACCACCTGCCGCGGGTGCTGAGCGGCGAGATCATGTGGTGCCAGGGCTATTCCGAACCGAATGCGGGCTCCGACCTCGCGAGCCTGCGCACGCGCGCCGAGCGCGACGGCGACTTCCTCGTTGTCAACGGCCAGAAGACCTGGACCACGTTGGGCCCTGGCGCGGACTGGATGTTCGCGCTGGTGCGCACGAGCAAGGTCGACGGCGCCAAGCAGCGCGGCATCACCTTCCTGTTGATCGATCTGAAGACACCCGGCGTGAAGGTGCGCCCGATCGTCAACCTCAAGGGTGAGGGTGAGTTCAGCGAGGTCTTCTTCGACAACGTGCGCGTGCCCGTCTCCAACGTGGTGGGCCGCATCGACGACGGCTGGAGCGTCGCCAACTCCTTCCTTCGAGAAGAGCGCATCTTCTTCGGCACGCCGCGCCAGTGCGAATACGCGTTGGCCCAGCTCGACCGGCTGGCCGAGGCCACCGGCGCGCTCGCCATGGGCGATTTTCGTGACCGCTACGCGCAGCTCGTGCTCGACGTGCGCGACCTCAAGTCCGCGTTCGAGCTCTTCATGGGGCGGCTGCGCGCTGGCGAAGAGCTCGGGCCCGAGGTCTCCTACCTGAAGGTCTGGGGCACCGAGACCTACCAGCGCATCACCGACGAGCTGGTGCAGCTGGCGGGTGACCACGGCGGCCAGGTCGACGACGTCGTCATCGGCGGCATTGCGGCCGACGTGATGAACCAGTACCTGGACTCGCGCATGCCGGCCATCTTCGGCGGCTCCAACGAGGTCCAGCGAAACATCCTGGCCAAGCAAATCCTGGCGCTGCCTTCGGGCCGCACCTGACACGCGCGGTCTACCTTCCACCCACGACAGCAACGGAGACACAAGATGAAAGACTTTAGCCACTCCCTCTCGGCCTTGCGTGCAGGTCTTGCCGCAGCCGGCTTCGCCGCGATCACCGGCCTGGCCCAGGCTCAGATTTCCGACGATATGGTGCGCATCGGCGTGATGGGCGACCTGAGCGGGCCGTATTCCGGCAACGGTGGCCCAGGCTCGGTGCTCGCCGCCAGGATGGCAATCGAAGACTTTGGCGGCAAGGTCGCCAACAAGACCATCGAGCTGGTATCGGTAGACGACCAGAACAAGCCCGACGTCGGGCTGAACGCGGCGCGCAAGTGGATCGAAACCGACAAGGTCGATGCCATCGTCGGTGGTTCCGCCTCGTCCATCGCGCTGGGGGTGCAGACCCTCATGAAGGACAAGCAGAAGCCCTACCTGATCGCCGGCACGGTCTCATCCGACCTCACCGGCAAGGCCTGCTCGCCGATGGCCTTTCAGTTCCTGGTGGACACCTATTCGCTCCCGAAGGCCGGCGTGCAGACGCTGATCGACAACGGCATCAAGAACTTCTTCTTCGTGACCGTGGATTACGCCTTCGGCGCCGCACTCCAGACCGAGGCCACGCGCTTCATCGAGCAGTCCGGTGGCAAGGTGGTGGGTTCGGTCAAGCACCCGCTGGGCACGACCGACTTCTCGTCCTACCTGCTGCAGGCGCAGTCGAGCGGGGCCAAGGCCATCGTGATCCTGAACGCCGGGCTGGACCTGTCCAACTCGCTCAAGCAGGCCGCCGAGTTCCGCATCACCAGGAGCGGCCAGAGCCTGAGCGTGTTCGGCATGACGATCAACAGCGTCGCCGCGATGGGGCTGGAGACCGCGCAGGGTCTGAACATCACCGTGCCCTTCTACTGGGACGGCGACGAAGCCTCGCGCACCTGGAGCAAGCGCTTCATGGAACGCAACAAGGGTGTGGTGCCGACCTACATCCATGCCGGTGTCTACAGCGCCGTGACGCACTACTTGAAGAGCGTGCAGGCGGCCGGCAGCGACGCCGGCCCGGCGGTGGTGGCGAAGATGAAGGCCACGCCGGTGAACGACTTCATGTCCAAGGACGTGAAGATCCGCGAGGATGGCCAGGTCATGCGCCCGGTCTATCCGGTCCAGGTGAAGACGCCGGCCCAGTCCAAGGGCAAGAACGACTTTTACACGGTCGGCACCGCCATACCGGCCGAGAAGGTGTTCCGTCCGCTGGCCGAAGGCGGCTGCGACTTCGTCAAGAAGTAAGCGCGAAGACCGAGCAGGCAGGGTGTCACACATGAGCGTACGACACGAAATCATCGGCGAGACGCGCGACAGGCTGGGTGAGTGCCCCGTCTGGGATGCGCGCGACCAGTCGCTGTACTGGATCGATTCCAAATCCAGGCTGGTGCGGCGTATGTCGCAAGGGCGCTGCAGCGAGTGGTCCACGCCGAGCGACGTCGGTTCGATCGCACTGACGCGTGGCGGCCGGCTGGTGCTGGCACTCGAGGACGGCTTCCACCTGATGGACTTGTCCACGGGCGCCGTGCGCCGCCTGGCCGAGATCGTGCACCCGGGCCCCACGATGCGCATGAACGACGGGCGCACCGACCGGCAGGGCCGCTTCGTCGCTGGCTCGATGGTGATGGGCCGGCACGACGCGGATGGCAGTTACTACCGGCTGGACGCCGACGGCAGCGCCACGAAGCTCTTCGGCGGCATCGCACTGGCCAATGCCACCTGCTTCAGCCCCGACGGGCGCCGGATGTACCACGCCGATAGCCTAAGCGGCAACATCAGCGAGGTCGACTATGACCCGGCTAGTGGCGCGGTTGGGGAGCGGCGCACGCTCTTCAGCACGCTTGCACACGGCTCCGGGCCCGATGGCGCCACAGTGGATGCCGAAGGATGCCTGTGGATCGCGCTGGTGCAGTGCGGCAAGCTCGGCCGGTTCCAGTCCGACGGCACGCTGCTCACGCTGATCGATGTGCCGACGCCGTACCCGACGTGCCCCTGTT
>DATINB010000563.1:0-6288 GCA_035474775.1 Luteimonas sp. | reverse complement strand
AGCGCGGGAGCCCCGCCTGCACGGAATCGACATGCACGACGCCGGTGCCCAACGCCAGGTCCGGGTCGGCTTCGCCGTCGATCGGGAGCGGTACCGCGTGCGCACCGTTCGCCGTTTCGAGCATGCAGGCGTCGAGCGCAGGGACCACCAGCGTGAAGCGGTTCGCACCCGCATGGGGGTCGCCGAAGTGGCCGACCAAATCCGGGCTGGGCTGGCGCTCGACCGCCTGCACGCCGGGTGCCGACGTGCACCTCAGCGCCAACCACCCATTGCCGGCATCCCGGTACCAGCCGGAGGCACGACTGCCGAGGGTGTCCGCCGGGTCCGGCACCAGCGGCTCGCCCAGGAACCTCCACATGGCCACCACGTGCCTGGACCCCACATGGCTGTCGGTCTGTCCGTCGCCGATGTGCTGCCAGGTGAGCAGGGACAGTGCGACGCCGAGCCGTTCCGGCAGGGTCCGCCACTGCGAGGCCGCCACCGGTGGCAGGACCGCCACGATCGGACTGACGCAGTGCAGGCGGCGCTCGTCGCATGCGCGGCCGATCTCGCTGGCCACGCCCGCGAAGTACGCATCGGCGCTCGACGCGGATGCATAGGCGCCGATGGATTGCGCGGCATCGCGCAGCGCCCACATGAACCAGCCGCCGGCGTAGTCACCGCACGTATGCGCGTAGAGGGCGCATCCGGGACCGGTCCAGACACGCCCGGCACCTTCGAAATGCGGCCGCAGGCGGGCAAACGACGGGCTCACTGCATAAACCGCCTCGCGGACCGGCTGCGGGACCGGCACGTACGGAACCGGCTCACCCACGCGGACCCGCTGCAGCGCCGACACGGCGTCGGTGTAGGCCGATTCCCGGGTTTCCACGGTGACGAACAGCCCGTACTTGGACAGGTTCACGCCCGCCACCAGCGCCAGCCAGGCCGCGAAGACCACGGCCATCAGCGCACTTCCCCCCGCCAGTCGACGGGCCTCGGCGCGGTCGCCCCACGCGCCCGCGCAACACCCGGACACCAGGACCGCGACACCCGGCAGCAGCCAGATGCCGTCCTCTCGCGTCGACCAGAACCAGGCCAGCGCGAGACCGGCGCCGGCGGCCCACCGCCAGCCGCGCCGCCCCACCCGTGTCGCAAAGAGGAAGTTGAGCAGGCATGCCAGCACCAGCAGGACCTGCGCGGCGCCGACGTTGTCGCGCAGCGCGCGCGACCACGCCAACGCGGCCGGATGCCACTGCAGGGCGAGCGCGACGAGCAGGGCGAGGGCGGGCCGGTGGGTCATCCGGTACAGGGCCAGCCCGAACAGCAGGCATGCGCCCGCATGCAGCAGCGCCTCGGCGATGTTCACCTGCATGCCGAGCAGGTGCACGACGGCCAGGAACAGCGGATACCCACTCCCCTTGATCAACGTCGTGTGGTCGTAGCCACCCATCCAGTGGCCGCTGGCGAGGCTGGCGCCGTGCCGCCAGAACCACGCATCGTCGTGGCCGGCCTCGGCCAGCATGGCGACGGGAAGATGGGCGACCAGCAGCACGAACAGGATCGTCGACACCGCCGCCGTCGCGGATAGGATCCACCTGCGTCGCGTGCCGGGGCCGCCGGGCCGCCGCACGCCGGGCTCGCCCGGCTGGACCGCCACGTCGCTCACGGTTTGCGCGCGATGAGCAGCAGGTTGCTCGGCCAGCCACCCAGCGCCACGCTGTCGATGCGCCACGCCTCCAGGCCGGCCTGCACGCACGCCGCCGCGAGCTCGCGCCGGCCGAGCAGGTTGAGATGCTGCTCCTGCGCGAGGTCCACGTGCCCGATGGTCTTCAGCAGCGCGCGGAACCATGTCTTCGGCAGCCAATGCACCAGTGGCAGCACGCTGTGGAATTCCACCGGGAACCAGCGGTTCGGCGTGGTCACGAAGATGCCCCTGCGGCAGACACGGAACAGCTCGGCGATGAACACCGCCTGCTCGCTCGCCCCGCCGACGTGCTCCAGCACCGCGCTGGAGTGCACCCAGTCGAAGCTCGCCGCCGGGAACGGCAATGCCTTGCCATCGCCGGGAACGAAGCGCAGGCCGGGGTACAGCGCCTCCAGGAACGAGGCATCGTCGATGCCGCACGCGGTGATGCGGTCCTTGCGCGGATGCCAGGCCTCCAGATAGTTGGAAGCCAGCTGCTCACGGTCGCTGGTCACGCCGACATCGAGGATGTGGTCGTCGTCGGATACCCCGGCGGCCAGGAAGCGGGCATACATCCGCCGCCGCATCCGGGTCGACACCCGGTCGGTGAGGCCGCCGGCGTGCGCGACGTTGTACTGCGCGTTGATGGCGTCGCGGCGGGTCATCTGCGCCCGGCACCGCCGCGGAACACCACGCCCGACAGCACCATCCACGACAGCGCCACCACGACCGCACCGGAAATGACCACGGTGCCGACGTCTGGCAACCCGGCGCGGCGGCCGGCCCACGCCAACGCGGCGATCGCCACGGCGTTGCAACCCTGCAACATGCAGTACTTGGCGAACGAGCCCAGCACGTCGCCCCGATGCCGGAAGGCCACGTGCTTCTGCAGCAGGAACGTCGGCACGATGGCCAGCATCACGGCCGCGAACGCCGCCTGTTCGGCACGCAGGCCGGCCACGCGCACCAGTACGAGGGAGAACGCCGTGTACAGCGCGAACCCGCTGGCCCCGCACGCCAGGAACGCCACCCGGGTGCGCAACCCGTGCGTGGTCCGCACGCTCACCGGCGGGTATCCGGCAGGCGCAGTGCCTCGAGGAAGAACGCGGCGAGGCCGATCTCCCCGCCGACGCCCATCAAGGCCACCGACGGGGTGACCCAGCGCAGCGTCTCGCGCGGATCGAGGCCGCCGAATCCACGTTCCGCCCACACCGAGACTGCATACAGCGACATGGCGACCCCGGCCGCGAACAGCACCAATGCCACGGCCAGGCAGCGTTCGAGGGTCAGCGCCCGTGCCAGCCCACCGCCGCCATCGTCGGGCAGCCAGCCATTGCGGACGCCCATGGCGGTGGTCAGCACCGCGAAGAGCACCATCTGCACCCCGAGCAGGATCGCGGCGCCGGCATAGGACAGGGTATGCACGTCGAGGTGCAGGCCGCCGATATCCACCACGCGGGTCCCGATCACCACCATGCCCACCGTGCCCACGACGAGCAGCAGCAGTCCGGGCAGCAGGAACAGCCAGCGCGGGCTGTGCACCAGCAGGAAACGCAGGTGGCGCCAGCCATCGCGCCAGGTCCGGAGGTGCGGCGGCCGCGAGCGGCCGTCGGGCTGCAGCGTGGTCGGAACCTCGCCGATCCGGTAACCGGCAAGGGCCGCCTTGACGACCATCTCGCTGGCGAATTCCATCCCGGTCGTCGTGAGCCCCAGCGCCTGGATGCGCCCGCGATCGAAGCCGCGCAGGCCGCAATGGAAGTCGCGCGCCTTGACGCCGAAGAACAGGCGCCCGAGGGCGCTCAGCACGGGATTGCCCAGGTAGCGGTGCAGCAAGGGCATGGCGCCGGGTGCGATCCCACCGCGGAAACGATTGCCCATCACCAGGTCGTGGCCGCTGCGCAGGGCCTCGACGAACGGCATGAGGCGCGAGAAGTCGTACGAATCGTCCGCGTCGCCCATGACCACGAAGCGGCCCTGCGCCGCCTCGATGCCCGCGCCCAGCGCCGCGCCGTAGCCGCGTCGCGCCACCTCCACCACCCGAGCACCTTCGGCGATGGCGATGCTGCGCGAGCCGTCCGAGCTGCCGTTGTCGGCGACCACCACCTCGCCACGGACGCCGGACCCGGCCAGGAACGCCCTGGCCTTGCGGATGCAGGTGGCCAGCGTCTCGGCCTCGTCGAGGCACGGCATGAGGATGGTCAGTTCGAGCAAAGCATCCGTCGTATCGGGTGGACCAGGATCCGCCCGCATGCGGGCGAGGCCTTGGGACGTCACAGCGGTCCCGCGTCCACCGGCGCCGCGGTGGTGTCCTGCTTCGCACCACTGCGGTAGAGCAGCCAGCCGACGATCGCGAGTACCACCAGGCCCACCCACTGGTTGAGGTGCCAGGCATCGGGCAGCGCCAGCACTTCCGCGTTCCGCGTCACCACGATCGGGATCGCGATCGCGATCCCGAGGAGGGCCTCGCCGGTGATCAGGCCGGCGGAGAACAGCGTGCCCGGTCGGTGCAGCCGGTCGCGCGCGTCCTCGTCGCCGGCCTTGAGCCGGTGCCGGCGCTCGACCAGGTGCGACAGCAGGCCACCGAGGAAGATCGGCACCATCAGTTCGAGCGGCAGGTAGATGCCGATGGCCGCCGCCAGGACCGGTACCCGGAAGCTCGACGCGCGCGACTTCAGCCACTCGTCGAGCGCGATGATCGCGGCGCCGATCCCGGCGCCCAGCGCGATCATGCCCCACGGCAGCTTGCCTCCGAACATGCCCTGCGCCACCGATGCCATCAGGGTGGCCTGCGGCGCCGACAGCGAGTTGGGGTGTTCCGCCGTCGGTGCGCCGATGCCATAGGCAGCGGCCAGCAGGTTCAGGACCGGGGCCATGATCAGCGCACACGAGAACGCACCGATCGCCAGCATCAACTGCTGCTTCCACGGCGTGGCGCCGACGATGTAACCGGCCTTGAGGTCCTGCAGGTTGTCCCCGCCGACGGCCGCGGCGCAGCACACCACCGCCCCGATCATGATCGCGGCCACCGCGCCGATCGGCGAGTCGCGTCCGAGCAGGAACACCAGCACCACGGAGGCGAACAGGATGGTGGCGATGGTGATGCCGGACACCGGGTTGTTCGACGATCCCACGAGGCCTGCGAGGTAGGCCGACACCGACACGAACAGGAAGCCGGCCACGATCATGATGATCGTCATCGGGATGCTGACCGACCACTGCCCGACGATCGCCTGGTACAGGAACGCCAGCGGGATCACGAAGACCACCAGCGCCACCAGCATCCACTTCATTGGCAGGTCGCGCTCGGTCTCGGCGACCACGGCGCCCTTGTTGGCCCGCGCCGCCGCGAAGCCGCTGCGGATGCCCGACACGAGCGAGTTGCGCAGCGAAAACAGCGTCCACACCCCGCCGATCAGCATCGCGCCGACGCCCAAGTAGCGGATCTTCGCCGACCAGATCGCGTACGCCGCCTCGGCAGCGGACGTCCCGGCGATTCCGGCGGCGAGCGCAGGATCGCTGGCGAGGAAGAACGCGTTGTACAACGGGATCGCGATGTGCCACGACAGCACCGCGCCGGACAGCACCACGATGCCGATGTTGAGCCCGACGATGTAACCGACGCCGAGCAGGGCCGGTGACAGGTTGGTGCCGATGTAGGCGATCCCGCGGCCACCACCCACGTACGACGCCAGCGCCCACGTATCCGGGATCATGCGCAGTCCGCTGGCAGCCGCCAGCTTCACGAGCGCACCCAGCGCGGCCGAGAACGCCAGGATGCGCAGCCCCGGCCCCGGGTTGTCGCCGGCTTTCAGGACTTCCGCGGCGGCCTTGCCCTCGGGAAACGGCAGCGGGTCCTCGACGATCATCGTGCGTCGCAGCGGCACCGAGAACAGCACGCCCAGCAGCCCGCCGAGCCCGGCGATGGCGAGCACCCACGAGTACCGGAAGTCGTCCCAGTAGCCGATGATGATCAGCGCCGGGATGGTGAAGATCACGCCCGCGGCGATGGACGACCCGGCCGACGCGCCGGTCTGCACGATGTTGTTCTCGAGGATCGTGCCGCCACCGAGCAGCTTCAGCACGCCCATCGACACCACCGCCGCCGGGATCGCCGTGGCGATGGTCAGGCCCGCGAACAGTCCCAGGTAGGCATTCGCGGCGGACAGGATCATCGCCAGCACGATCGCCAGGAGCACGGCCCGCAATGTCAGCTGCGGTACCGCAGGCGTGGGTTCCGCAATCGCGGGCTTGTTCATCGGGGGTCCTCGGCTCGGTGTCGGGTGACGCTAAGGCCAGCGCTGTGGCAAGTCCAGCATCCGCGCCCCGGATGACGTGCCTGGAGGACCGGTCGTGCCGTCACGCCAGGGCGCGACGGCGCCGTTCGCCCCAGGCGGTCAGTCCGCGCGGGCCACGCCTCCGGCGGCCGTTGCGCCGCCGATGTTGCGGGCGAGGAATGCCAGGAGGCGCGTGTAGAACTCGCGGCGATTCGCATCCACGTAGAAGCCATGGCCCTCGGTCTTGTAATACAGCGTCTCCACGGGCACGCCCGCGGCTGCCAGCGCCTTTTCCATGCGTTCGCTGTGCGCGATGGGTGCCACCTCGTCCTCGCCGCCCGCGGCGAG
>DATINB010000562.1:0-2968 GCA_035474775.1 Luteimonas sp. | reverse complement strand
GCCGAGGCCGGCAGCAAGTGGCTGGTGATGGCCTATGCCAACCTGAAGCCGGCGTAGCGCACGCCGTGATCAGCGCGTGTTGCGTGCCGCAGCGGCGTGCGGTGGCGGATCCGGATCCATGCCGACCAGGAGCAGCGCCATGTCGATGCGCTGCGGCTGCCCGGTTGCATCGACGTCGAGCGTCGCCTGCGGGTGCGCGGCGATGCGGTCGTGTTCCAGGTAGATCTCGCTGCCCACGACCGGGGCCTGGCGTGCACTGCACAGCCGGCGGTCGAAACGCAGCAGGCTGATGCCGGAGCGACGCCAGGGCCGGCCGGGCAGCAGCCGGCTCACCATCGCGTTGTCCAGCTGCACGGTCACGTGCGCCGGCTCCACCAGCGAACAGGTGCCGATGCCGATGTCGTAACCCATCAGCGTGGCGCCGGCATGCCGGTGGGCTCAGACATGGACCGCGGTGACCGACGCGGTGAGCCGCGACTCGAGCAGCAGCATCTTGAGCCGCGACTCGATCACCGGCTGGTCGCGCATGCGCGGCGACGCCGACAGCGAGTAGACGTCCTTCATGCCGTACGCCGTGCGCCGCGACTGCCGGCTCACGCTGATGTCGCTGGATTCGCAGGCACGCGACCAGAGCGAGCGCAGCGCCACCGGCCCGATGCTCTGTCCATCGACGAGGTGCAGCTTGAAGAACTCCACATGGTTGTTCACGCGAGGCCTTGCGGAGTGCGGCACTCGAGTATGCGCTTTCGATGCGCGGCGGCCCTCACGCGGCGGCGAGGTGCTCGTGGAGGATCACGCAACCGATCGCGATGAGCAGCAAGCCACCCACCAGTTCCGCGCGCCGGCCCGCCAGCGTGCCCAGCACGCGGCCCAGCATGATGCCGGCCGTCACCATCAGCAGCGTGGTGCAGCCGACCACCGCCGACACCAGCAGGATGTTGACGTCGACGAAGGCCAGCCCCACGCCGACCGCCATCGCATCGATGCTGGTCGCGAACCCGGTGGCGGCCAGCACCCAGAAGCCATGCCGGGCGGGCGCGGCGTCCGCGACCGCGTCGCTGCGCAACCCGGCGCGGATCATGCGCAACCCGAGCAGCGACAGCAGGGTGAAGGCGATCCAGTGGTCCCACGCTTCCACGTATGCGGACGCGGCGTTGCCGAGCGCCCAGCCGATCACCGGCGTCAACGCCTCGATGGCACCGAAGATGAGGCCCGCGCGCAGCGCCTCGCCCCAGCGCGGGGTGCGCATCGCGGCGCCCTTGCCGACCGCGGCGGCAAACGCATCGGTCGACATCGCGATGCCGAGGAGCAGGATCGAAAGCGGGTGCATGCGGGGGTCCAGTCACATCGGCGACAACGCGCGGCAGGCATGACTCGAGCCTGTACCGCGCGCCGATGGTCTCGCCAACCTGGTCAGGCAGTCCGCGCCACGGCTGGTGGGCCGAGCATGTTGACGTGGACGCTTCCCCGTGGAGGAAGCCGGCTACTCCCCATGGGGGATGGGCAGTTTATCACCCGGGCGTCGCGCGCCCTGGCGCAGCGGTCCGACCGGGCGGGTTGCGCGCGACGCCCGCCCGCCGCGGCGGCGTGATCCCCATCGACAGGTACACGCTCGTCAGGGTGTCGATGCCGAAATCGGCGGGCCGTACCCACTCCACCGGCACGAACAGCAGGCCCCCACCCACCGGGATCGGCGCGGTCGGGACGAGCACCGTCAGGTAGGCGCGGCCCTCGATGTCGACCGGCTCCGGATTGGGCAGCAGCCCGAGCACGGCCACGCCGTCGCCGCCGAAGAAGCACCACACCGGCCGCATTGCCGCGATGTCGGCCTCCTGGCGGTCACCGATCACCGATACGAAGCGTTCGGCCAGCGTGTACACGCTGCCGACCAGCGGGATGCGCCGCAGCGTCTTGTCGACCAGCGCCGCGATCGGCCGCTTCAGCCGCGACTGCACCACCAGGCCCAGCAGGTGGATCAGCGCCACCACCAGCAGCGTGCCGACCACGTAGGCCATCATCGGCCGCGCGGTGAACACCTCGCCGAAGATGCTGAAGGTGCGTCCGAACAGGCTGCTCGGGCCGACGAAACGATTGATGAGGCCGACCACCCAGCCGATCAGGACCAGGGTCAGCGCCAGCGGCAGCACGGCGAGGAGCCCGGTCAGCCAGGTGGCGACGAGCGATTTGAGCGGCGAACGCAGCGGCATGGGCCGGGCAGGGGGATGGGCGGGTTGCATCGTAACCGCGCCTGCGTTCAGCCGGCCGCGTCGACGGACAGGGCCTGGCGCTCGCCCGCGTGCAGCGCCAACGCCACGCTGCGCTGCGTGTGCGCCGACCGCACGCCGGCTTCGAGCACGGCCATCACCGCGATGGCCTGCAGTGGCGTCACCGGGTTCATGCCGGACCCGGCGATGGCGTCGCGGATCCCCGCGTAGTAGCGGCGCTGGTCGCCGGGTGGCGTGGGCATCGCGCGGGGCGCGCCGTCGCTGCCGTCGAAGAACCGGATCGGGTCGGGGTCGTGGCCCCAGCCCGGCGCCCCCGGTCGCATGCCGGACAGCAACTGCGCTTCCTGGCGATCCATCGCGTGCTTGACCAGGCTGCCGCGATCGCCGTGCACGGTGAACCGTGCGCTTCCGCCCGCGACCAGCATGCTGCCGTGCAGGATCACGCGGCAGGGGCCGTAATCGAGGCAGACGTGCGCCCAGTCGTCGGTGGCGCCGCCGGCGCGCTGGATGGCGAAGCGCGCCGACACCGCGTCCGGCAGCCCGAACAGCTGCAGCGCCTGGTCGACCAGGTGCGGCCCCAGGTCGAACCACAGGCCGCTTCCGGGCCCCGCCTGCTCCCGCCAGCGCGCCCGGACCTGCGGTCGGAACCGGTCGAAGTGCGATTCGAAGTGCACGACCGTGCCGACCACGCCGGATGCGATCGCCGCGCGGATGCCGAGGAAGTCGCTGTCCCAGCGCCGGTT
>DATINB010000561.1:0-3056 GCA_035474775.1 Luteimonas sp. | reverse complement strand
CGTACGTGGCGCGTTACGCGTTCGGACGCGACTACCACAAGCTACTGCGCGCGCGGCTGCAGACGCTGGCCGACCGCATCGCGCAGCGCATCGGCCCATTCGGGCACCGCGTGTTCGTCGACTCGGCGCCGGTGCTCGAGCGTGCGCTCGCACGCAATGCGGGGCTCGGCTGGATCGGCAAGCACACCTGCCTGATCGACCGCGACGGCGGTTCCTGGTTCTTCCTCGGCGAGATCTACGTCGACCTGCCGCTGCCGGTGGACCCGCCGGCCACCCCGCACTGCGGCACCTGCGTGCGCTGCATCGACATCTGCCCGACGCAGGCCATCGTGGCCCCGCACCGGCTGGACGCGCGACGCTGCATCAGTTACCTGACCATCGAGCACGAGGGCAGCATCGACCCCGCCCTGCGCCCGCTGATCGGCAACCGGATCTTCGGCTGCGACGACTGCCAGCTGGTCTGCCCATGGAACAAGTTCGCGCGCCGGACCGACGAACCCGCCTTCCGCGCCCGCAACGATCTCGACCGCGCGACGCTTGCCGAGCTTTTTGCGTGGGACGAAGCCGAGTTCCTGCAGCGCACCGAAGGCTCCGCCATCCGTCGCAGCGGCCACGCCCGCTGGCTGCGCAACATCGCGGTGGCGCTGGGCAACGCACCCACCACGCCCGAGGTGCTCGCGGCCCTCGAGTCCCGGCGTGAGGAACCCGATGCCGTTGTCCGCGAACACGTCATCTGGGCACTCGAACGCCATGCTGCAGGCGCGCCGCGCGCAGCGCCCGGACGCGTGGAACGGCCCGCGGTCTGAGCGCCCCTGGCCTGCACCTGGATCCTGGTTCCCGGCTTGCTGCTCGTCCCCGTGGCGTGCCGCGGGCAGCGGGTGACCTTGCTCCGACCACGACCCACTGGTTGTCGCAATCAAGCGCGCCCAGCCGCACAAGTCCGGACCGCCCCCGGCGGTTCCCGGCCGACCCCGGCGCCTCAGCGCGCGCGCAGGATCTCCGCAAGCAGTGCGCGTGTCACCGGATCGCGGACGTCGTCGTCGCCCGCGCCCTGCAGAGCCGGCAACAGGCCGTTGGCGATCGACTTGCCGAGCTCGACGCCCCACTGGTCGAAGGCATTGATGCCCCAGAGGACGGACTGCGCATAGACGCTGTGCTCGTAGAGCGCGATCAGCATGCCGAGCGAATGCGGCGTCAGCGCGTCGAGCAGGAACAGCGTGGAGGGCCGGTTGCCGGGGTAGGTCTTCTGGGCGTCGTCGGCGTCGAAGCCATTGGCCAGCGCCTCGGTCTGGGCGAGGAGGTTGGCCAGCAGCGCCGCGTGGTTCTCGGCGTAGGGATGCGCGGGACGCAGCACGCCGATGAAGTCGGCCGGCACCGCCTGCGTGCCCTGGTGCAGGGCCTGGAAGAAACTGTGCTGTGAGTTGGTGCCGGCCCCGCCCCAGAGCACCGGCACGGTGTCGATCCCGGCCTCGACGCCGTCCGGGCGCACCGATTTGCCGAGGCTTTCCATCACCAGCTGCTGCAGGTAAGCCGGCAGCAGCGCGAGTCGCTCGTCGTAGGGCAGCACCGCATGGGTGGACATCCCGAGCACGTTGCGATTCCAGACCGCGCACAGTGCGTGCAGCACCGCCATGTTGGTGGCGGCGGGTGCGGAGAGCACATGCGCGTCCATCTCCGCGGCGCCCGCCAGCAGCTCCTCGAACTGGTCCATGCCGACCGCCAAGGCGATCGCGAACCCGACCGCCGACCACAGCGAATAGCGGCCGCCCACCCAGTCCCACATCGGCAGCACGCGGGTGGCATCGACACCGAACGCCTCGGCCCTGGCGACGTTCGCGCTGACGGCGTACAGGCGCTCGCCGCCGCCCAGCCAGTCGCGCAGGATGCGCCCGTTGAGCAGCGTTTCCTGCGTGGCGAAGCTCTTGGAGACCAGGATCGCCGCGGTCCGCGCCGGATCCAGTCCGCGCAGCGTGTGCTGCGCGTCGCTGCCATCGACGTTGGTGAGGAAGTGCACGCGGAAGCGGCCGCCGTGGAAGTCCTTGAGCGCATCCGCCACCAACCGCGGACCGAGGTCCGAGCCACCGATGCCGACATTGACGATGTCGGTGACGGCGGACGCCTCCAGCGCGGCGATCAGGCTCGCCATGCGGGCCCGCGCGGCGCGCGCTTCCGCATGCGCGGCGCGCGCCACCGGGGTGGGCGCGAGATCCGAACGCAGCGCGGTGTGCAACGCCGGGCGATCCTCCGAGACGTTGACGCGGGCGCCTCCGACGAGCGCCGCGAACGCATCGCCGAGGCGCACATGCGCGGCGAGTTGCAGCAGCCCCTGCAGCGCCTCGGCGTCGAGGCGCTGGCGCGCGAAATTGGCATAGAGCGGGCCGACCCGCAGCGTCCAGCCCTCGGCGCGGCCGGCCTCGGCCTGCACCAGGTCGTGGATGCGCGCCTGTGCCAGCCGCTCGCCGTGTCCCAGCAGCGTGCGCACGCGCGCGTGGCCGGGGACGGCGCTCATGCCGCCTGCGCCGGGATCGACGTGTTGGTATGGGTCAAGCGGTTCTGGCGGTCGACGTAGACGAGCGACGGCTTGAACACCTCGGCCTCGGCCGCGTCGCATGCGCCGTAGGCGCAGATGATCACCAGGTCACCCGGCTGCGCCTTGTGCGCGGCGGCCCCGTTCACCGAGATCATGCCGCTGCCCGCCTCACCGCGGATGGCGTAGGTGGCGAAGCGCTCGCCGTTGTTGATGTTGTAGATCTCCACGCGCTCGTACTCGCGGATGCCCGCGATGTCGAGCAGGCGCCCGTCGATCGCGCAGGACCCCTCGTAGTGCAGCTCGGCATGGGTGACCGTGGCACGGTGGATCTTGGCTTTGAGCAGGGTGATTTGCATGGGGCGTGGCCGTGGGCTGCAGGAGGGCAGTTTACAAGATGGGGCCAACAGTCCCGGACAAAAGCCACCCGCGCCGGCTCAGCCGGGACGCGCGAATTCGATGTTGTCGATCAGGCGCGTGCGGCCCAGCCGGGCCGCGACCAGCGCCACCCGACCGCCCACGGCGGTGT
>DATINB010000560.1:0-6362 GCA_035474775.1 Luteimonas sp. | reverse complement strand
CGTCGCCGCGCAGGTGCTGCTCGGCACGCAGTCCATCATCGCGCGCCAGGTCGACATCACCGCGACGCCGGTGGTGCTGACCGCCGGGCAGATCAGCGCCGGCACGCGGTTCAACATCATCCCGGACCGCGCCACCATGGTCGGCACCCTGCGCACCTTCGACATGGGCGTGCGCGACGACGTCATCGCGCGGTTCCGCCGAACCGCCGAGCACTTCGCCGCGGCCAGCGAGGCCACCGCGACGCTGCAGGTGGCGATGAACGCACCGGTGACCCGCAACGACCCGGCGTTGACCGCGCGCCTGCGGCCGTCCCTCGAGGCGGTGGCGGGCGCTGGCAACGTGGTGGAGACGCCGCTGTACACCATCGCCGAGGACTTTTCGCAATTCGCCGACCGCGTGCCCGGCTTCTACTTCTTCGTGGGTACCACGCCACCGGGCACCGACCCCGCCGCCGCGCCGATCAACCACTCGCCGCTGTACGCGCCCGACGAAGGCGCGCTCGACATCGGCCTGCGCGCGCTGTTGCAGGCCACGCTGGATTTCCTGGCGACACCCGCGACGAGTGGCGGAGCCGCGCCATCCGGGTAGGGCCGACCGCGGACCGGCTGCCCGCCCGGCACAGCATGGGTGCGACTGCGTCGGCACGACGCTGGCGCCGGCTTCGGGGCGCCCGCACGCGCGGGCGCCTCGACGTGGAGATCCTCAACGCGCCGCGTTGGCACTCATCGTGGCGTTGCGGCCGGCATCGTTGTACTGCGCCGGGTCGCGCATGCCGGCGGTGTGGCACTGGCCTTCGGCATGGCCGCGGTTCACCGCACCGGGCAACTGCGCGTAGGCCTTTTCCACGGTGCCGTCCTCGGGATCGCCCAGCACCAGGTCGGAGGCGATGTTGCAGTAATCGTTGGTCCACCAGTTGGTGCTGCGGAAGGACGTGGAGTGGTAGTTGACCTTGGCCCGCGACGCCGCCGGAATGCCGGCCAGCCACGCCGATGCACCGCTGTAGGTCATGTTGGCATTGGACCCGCAGGCGACGCCGAACCAGTTGCCGACGGTGGCGAGGATGCCGGACAGGTTGGTCCCCTGGTACGGCGTGCCGACGGACTGCATCAGCCGGCTGCCGGTGGCGTTGTCCAGTCCGCTCCAGTAGTACGTGTAGAGATGCAGCGCGGCGGCACCGCCCTGGCTGTGGGCCACGGTGCCGAACGAATTCCACTGCGCGCCGAAGGTCTTGAGCCGGTGCGCGAACTGGTCGTGGCTGCGGTTCTGGTTGACGTCGAGGAAGGTCGAGGCCGTGGCGAACTGCGCCTGCGGCCAGACCCCGGCCGAACAGTAGCCATGGACGAGCACCAGCCGGCTTCCGGTGGCCTGCGCGGTCAGCTCGCGCGGGCGCCGGCCCATCGTCATGGCCTCGTCGATGGCGACTCCGGCCTGTGCCGGCCGGGCACCGGCGAACGCCGCCGGCATCGACAGCGGGATGCGCGCGACGGCGGCCACCGGGATGAACTCGTCGGCGTCCTCGATGCGCACGTCGTGCAGCTCGAAGGGCGCGCCCGCGCCGGCGCGTGCCAGCCAACGGGTGTCCAGGCCCAGCATCAGGCGCGCATCGGCCGCCTCGGCCATGCCGCCGATCCACGCCACGGCGCGCGCCGCACCCCTGGCGTCCCGGCCCCAGACCTCGGCGTGCACGCGGTAGCGGCGGTTGCCGTCGTCGCGCGCCAGGGGGATGGCGACGTCGAGGCGACCCGCGGCACCAGGCACCGCACTGGCCGCGCCGCCGAGCTGCAAGGTGGAGCGGATCACCGGGACCACGTGCTCGGCGGTGCGCACCACGCGTGAACCCCTGGCATCGCGCCCATGCACGACGACCTGCGCGATATGGCTGCCGGCCGCAAGCGCGGTGAACGCCGCGCCATACCGGCCATCGCCCGCGGCGCCGTCGTCATGGCGGCCATCGTCCGCCATGGCCACGGTGCGTTCGCTGCCGTCCGGCGCGACGACGCGCAACGCCGCGGCGTCCACGCGCCCGGCGGCGGGACCCATCCGCGCGCCCCCCGAGGCATCCGTCGCCACCAGTTGCGCCACGAACCCGATCGACTCGCCGACCAGCTGGCGTCGGTGCACGGGGTGCGAGGCCAGTTCGCTGCGCGCGTCGCCCTCCAGCAACAGGTAGCCGCGCGTACCGGCGTCGCCGCCCAGGCGCAGCGTCCAGTCGCCGTCCTTCAGTCCCTGCAGGCGCACGACGTCGGCCGGCTGCGATGCCCCGTCGCTGCCCAGCCGCAACCCACGCACCGCGCGCTGCAGGTCGGCGCGCGACAGGGCCACGCCACTTGGCGAAACCAGCTCGATGTCCCAGGCCGCGCCGCCGGACAGCAGTGCGAAGCGCAGCGCGCCACCAGCCACCGCCAGCGTCGATTGCCAGCGACCATCGCGACCGAAGCGCACCGGCAGCAGCGCACTCTTCGACAGGATCGCGGCGGCGGCCGGATCGGGCGCGCGCATGTGCGCGAACTCGGACGGCGGCCCGGACAGCTGCTTGAAGTCGCGTGTTTCGGCATCCCGTGCGTGCAGCGGCGTGGACAACGCCAATGCGGCCATCATGGCCATCCTGGTTGCGGTCGACATGGTGTGGCTCCCCGTTGCGTGGACGGCACCCGACAGGCAACGGCCGGGTTCCCGGCGCTGCGCGGTGGTGCGTGGCGGGGACCCCTCCCCGTGCCCCGTTATACCCCCGCGCCCGCGGATGGCATCCCGCGTTGCAGCATGCGCACGCGCGCTTCGTGACAGCAGGGGGCCGGTCGCGCCGCGCGTCGGGTCGGGGTCGTTGCGCGCGCGCCCGCTGGACGGTGGCGCCGCGACATACACTCGCGGCAACTTCCGGAGACGCCGCATGCGCCGCATCGCCCTGCTGTCCTGCACCCTCGCCTGCCTGCCTTGCACGGTCTTCGCACAACCCGCCGCGCCGGCACCGGACGCCGCGGCTGCCGCGCGTGCGATCACGCCCAAGGTCACCGCGTGGCGCCGCGACATCCACCAGCACCCCGAGCTCGGCAACCGCGAGACGCGCACCGCGAAGCTGGTCGCCGACCACCTGCGCAAGCTGGGCCTGCAGCCGAAGACCGGCATCGCCACCACCGGCGTCACCGCGGTGCTGAAGGGCGGCCGGCCCGGTCCCCGCATCGCCCTGCGCGCCGACATGGATGCGCTGCCGGTCACCGAACGCGTCGACGTCCCGTTCGCGTCGAAGGTCACCACCACCTTCCGAGGCGAGACCACCGGCGTGATGCACGCCTGCGGCCACGACGCGCATACCAGCGTGCTGATGGGCGTCGCCGAGGCGCTGGTGGCGATGCGCGACGACCTCCCGGGCGAGGTGCTGTTCGTGTTCCAGCCTGCCGAGGAAGGCCCTCCGGACGGCGAGGACGGCGGCGCCGAGGCGATGCTGGCGCAGGGCATCTTCCGCGACTTCAAGCCGGATGCCGTGTTCGGGCTGCATGTGTTCTCGACCCTGCAGGCCGGGCAGATCGGCGTGCGCGAAGGCCCGCTGATGGCGGCGTCCGACCGTTTCAACATCGTGGTCAAGGGCCGGCAGACGCACGGCTCGCGGCCCTGGGGCGGGGTGGACCCGATCGTCGCGGCTGCCGACCTCGTCGGCAGCGCGCAGACCATCGTCAGTCGCCGCCAGAACATCTCCAAGCAGCCGGTGGTGGTGAGCTTCGGCGCCATCAAGGGCGGCATCCGCTACAACATCATCCCCGACCAGGTGGAACTGGTGGGCACCATCCGCACCTTCGACGCCGACATGCGCACCGCGGTGTTCGCCGACCTGCAGAACGTCGCCACGCACGTGGCGGCGGCGCACGGGGCCACGGTCGACGCCAAGGTGCCGGATGCAAGGGGCAACCCGGTCACCGTCAACGACCCCGCGCTGACCGCGCGCATGCGGCCCAGCCTCGAAAAGGCCGCCGGCGCCGGCAACGTGGTCGACCCGGGGCTGACCATGGGCGCCGAGGATTTCGCCTTCTATGCAGGCCAGGTGCCGTCGATGTTCTTCTTCGTGGGCGCCACGCCGGCCGGGCAGGACCCGTTGAAGGCGCCCAGCAACCACTCGCCGGAGTTCTTCCTCGACGAGTCGGCCCTCGAGCTCGGCGTGCGCGCCCTCCTGCAGATCACGCTCGACTACCTGGTGGCGCCACCGGCCGTGTCCTGACCCGTGCCCAAGCGGGTCCAGGCCCCGGGGATGGCCGCTCGTGTCACACATGTGCGTTTAGGCTGGTGGACGGTTCCGCCCGGAACCAGTACATCCAGCGCATCCGCCCTTCGATCGCGCCGCGTATCCACCCTTCCCAGCAGTCCACCCTCCAAGGAACCACGCATGAGCACCTTCTTCCGCAACGTCCTGCTTTCCTCCGTCGCCGTCGCCAGTCTTGGCGGCGGCACGGCCGCAGCCGTCACCCGCGACCTCGCCTTCCAGAGCAATGGAACCGGGGTATGCCAGGCCGCACTTCCGGCCTATGAGGGCCTCATCCGCAAGCGTCCGATGGCGATCCAGAACGAGGGTTCGGACACCGCGTTCGTGACCTGTTCGCCGGTGACCCTCCAGAACCAGACATCCGTCGACTTCGGGCACGGCATCTTCCTCGTCAACAACAGCGCCGCCACCGTGACGATCAATTGCACCGCCGTGGTGGGCGCGCAGAACGGCGTCCCCCAGGTGAGCATTCCCAAGTCGGTGGTGATCTCGGCCAATTCCAGCAGCGAGCTGTACTGGTCGGAGGCGGATGGCGTTCCCCAGAACAATTCGACCTCGTTCAACACGAGCTGCGCGCTGTTGCCGGAGACGGGCATCACCACCCTGTACACGAACCAGGTGCTCGACGTCGGCCAATGACCGCCGTCGTCCCGGGGGGCCGCACGGCCGCCCGGGACGCTTGCCGCACGCGATCCGCGTGCATGCCATGGCGCCCGGTGGGACACAGTCGCCTGCCGGCGCCAGCCGATGCCCACCGGCTACCATTCCGGCATGAGCATCCCCGCCACACCGCAACACAGTGCCCTCGGTCGACAGGTCGATCACCCACGGCACTACGATCCGTCGTGCCTGTTCCCCATCCCGCGCAACGCGGGCCGGACCGACCTCGGCATCGATACCGGCCCATTGCCGTTCATCGGGATCGACCGCTGGCATGCGTATGAACTGTCATGGCTGCAGCCGCGCGGGCTGCCGGCGGTGGCGACGGCGACGCTGGGCGTGCCGGCCGACACGCCGTGCCTGGTGGAGTCGAAGTCGCTGAAGCTGTACCTGAACTCGTTCAACGCCACGCGGTTCGAGAGCGCCGATGCCGTGTGCGCGTGCATTGCCCGCGACCTGTCCAGCCTGCTGGGGGGTGCGGTCGATGTCGTGCTCGGGCTACCCGCCATCGCGACGGGCGAAGCGGCGGGCTCCATCGATCTCGATGCGCTCGACATCGATTGCGACGCCACCCGCCAGCCGGATCCGGACTTGCTGACCTCGTCCGGTCCGACGGTGGCCGAAACCCTGCACTCGGCGTTGCTGAAGTCGAACTGCCCGGTCACCGGCCAGCCGGACTGGGCGACGGTCCGCATCGCCTACCGCGGACCGCGCATCGACCACGCCGGCCTGCTGCGCTACCTGGTGTCGTTCCGTGACCACGCGGAGTTCCACGAACACTGCGTCGAGCGCATGTTCGTGGACCTGCAGTCGCGCTGCCGGCCGTCGTGGCTGTCGGTGGAGGCGCGCTACACCCGTCGCGGCGGTCTCGACATCAACCCCTGGCGGGCGACGCCAGGCACGCCCCCGCCGGAGTGGCAACGCGATTCGCGCCAGTAGCGCCACCCGCGGTCGATGTCGCAATGCGGCGTTAACGGGTCACGTGGGAGCCTGCGACGCGCCACCCGGCGCGAGGAGCCAGCCATGACCAGTCCCGACACACCCGGCCGCCCAGGCGGCGACGAACCGACCCCCGCACCCGGTCGCGCCAGGCCGGGCGAGCCGCTCGGTGACCCGGGCGCTGCGATCACTCCGGGCTTCGCCCGGGCGCAGGCCGACGCAGCGGCCTTCTCGGGGGTGCGCAGCGGCGTCACCAGCACCGAGACGCCGGCGGGCGGCGCCGACTTCGGCGCGGTGCGGTCGTCGGTGTCATCGACCGAACAGCCGACGGGCGAGCGCAGCTACACCGTGCAGTCCGGCGACACGCTGTCGCATATCGCCCAGGCCCATTACGGGCGCGCCAGCCAATGGTCGCGCATCTTCGAAGCCAACCGCGACCAGCTCGACGACGCCGACCGGATCCGCCCCGGCCAGGTGCTGCGGATCCCAGCGGACGACCCGACAGGCGCTTGA
>DATINB010000559.1:0-2547 GCA_035474775.1 Luteimonas sp. | reverse complement strand
CGGCGTCGTCGGCCTCCAGCCGGCCGTAGCGGATGTTGTCGCGTGCGCTTGCGGCGAAGATGGTCGGTGCCTGCGGCACGAGCGCGATGGACTCACGCAGCCCTGCCGGATCCAGCGTGCGCACGTCCAGCCCATCCAGCGCCACCTGGCCGGCTTGCGGGTCGTGGAAGCGCAGCAGCATCGCGAACACCGTGCTCTTGCCGGCACCGGAAGGACCCACCAGCGCCACCGTCTCGCCGGGACGCACGGCCAGCGAGAAATCCTCCAGCGCCGCGGCATCGGGTCGCGACGGATAATGGAAGGTGACGTGGTCGAAACGGACCTCGCCGCGCACCGGCAGCGGGAGAGCCGCCACGGACGCCGGCGGCCGGATGGCGGGTTGTTCGACCAGCAGCTCGACGATGCGGCCCATGCCGCCGGCCGCCCGCTGCAGGTCGTTCCAGACCTCCGCCAGCGCGCCCACCGAACCGCCGCCGAACAGCGCGTACAGCACGAACTGCCCCAGCGTGCCGGCGCTGAGCTCGCCGTTGATGACGTCGTGCGCACCCGACCACAGCACCAGCGTGATGGCGCCGAACACCGCCGAGATCGCCACCGCGGTGACCATGGCCTGCACGCCGATGCGGCGGCGCGCGGTGGCCACCGCGGTCGCCACGGCTTCGGCGAAGCGGCCGCGCTCGTAGGGTTCGCGTGCGTGCGCCTGCACGGTGCGGATCGCGCCCAGCGTCTCGCTGGCCAACGCGTTGGCATCGGCGATGCGGTCCTGGCTCTGCCGCGAGATCCTGCCCAGCCGGCGGCCGCCCAGCACCAGCGGCAGCACGAACAGCGGGATGCCGATCAGCGTGAACGCCGCCAGCCGCGGGCTGGTGACCACCAGCATCGCGGCGCTGCCGATGACCATGATGGTGCTGCGCAGGGCGATCGACATGCTGGAGCCGACCACGCTGCGCAGCAGTTCGGTATCGGCCGACAGGCGCGACACCAGCTCGCCGCTGCGCGTGCGCTCGAAGAAGCCCTGGTCCAGCCCGACCAGGTGCGCGTACAGCCGGTTGCGCACGTCCGCCACCACCCGTTCGCCCAGCAGCGACACGAAGAAGAAGCGCGCCGCGGTGGCGAGGGGGGGGGGGGGGGTCACCACGAACAGGATCGCGAAGGCGGCGTCGATGTTGCCGGCGCTGTCGAAGCCTTCGTCGATCATCCGGCGCACCGCGACCGGCAGCGTCAGCGTGGCGGCGCTGGACGCGGCCAGCGCCAGCAGCCAGGCCACCAGCAGCGTCTTCTCGCGCAGCACGAACGGCCAGAGTGCGCGGAGCGTCCCGATGCGCGGCTTGGCGTCGTCGGGCGACGGGGTCTTCGATGCTTCGTCCATGCGGACATTGTCGCAGGTGCGTCCGCCCCGGCCGGCGGGTTCACTCCTGCAGCGGTGCCAGCTCGGCCGGGACGGCGTCATCCGGGTAGCGACGCCTGAACTCGGCGAGACTGGCGCGTGCCGCATCGTATTGCTCGTCTTCCAGCAATTCGGTGATGCGCACCAGCCAGGCGCGCCGGACGTCCGGTGAATCCACCGATGCCGGGGGCTGGTCGTCGAACGGCTGGTCGAACGCGCCGTCGGCGCCTGCGTGCGACGGTGCAGCGTCGCGTGCCATGGCCTTGGACCGGGCGCGACGGCTTTCATCGCGCAGCGCGTCGGCCGCGGCTGCCGCACGCACGCCCGGCTGGGGCGCGTCGCGCGGCGCGGCGGGCACCTCGGCGGCGACCGGCGCCGCCAATGGCGCGCGTCCGGACGCGGCCGGCGTTGTTTGCGGCGCCGGCGCGTCCTGCATCGACGCAGGTGCCGGCGGCGGTGCGGGCGCCGGCATCGGGCGTTCGCTCCGGGCATCCGACGCGCGGGCACCGTTGGCTTCGACTTCGTCACCCGCTGCATCCGGCTCCGCGGTTGCCTCGGCAAGGGGCGCCGTGGCCGGCGCGTCCGCGGTGCGCGCCCTCCCATCCGCTGCTGGTTCATCGCGGGCGGGATCCGGGGCCGGCGCCGGAACGACGCGGGCTTGCGCGGCCCTGGTATCCCCGGCGCGTTGCGCGGACTCCGGCACGGCGCCGGCCGCGCCCTTGGCTTCCGCATCGTCACGCCCGACCGCCGCCATGGGCGCCTCCGACCAGCGGATGTCGTCCCCCGGCACAGGGCGCAACTGCCAGGCGAGGCCCGCGGCCAGCAGCACCGAGGCCGCAATGCCCAGGCCGGCCGCCATGCGCGCGCGTGGGCGACGACGGTGCGCGTGCGGGGAGGGCGGCCGCGTCGGCGGCGCGGCCGTGGCAGCGTCCCCGGGCGGGGCGCTGCGGCCGGCCGCATCGACCGCGCGGCGTGCCGACGCCAGGATGGCGGCATCGAGTCCGGCCGGAGGTGCGTCCTCGGTGCGCAGGCGCGACAACGCCGCCGACAGTTCGGCCTCGTCCGGGGTCAGCGTGTCGTCGTGCTCGATCATGCGTCGCTTGCTTCCAGCGGCCGCAGCCGCGTCCGCAGTTTGTCCATGGCATAGCGCAGGCGCGACT
>DATINB010000558.1:0-4869 GCA_035474775.1 Luteimonas sp. | reverse complement strand
CTGACCCGCACCCGGCGCCGGTGCCGGTATCCCCAGAGCAAGACCGAACCCATGAAAAAACCCGGCAGCCGAGGCTGCCGGGTTTCGTGTCGTGCCCGGCCAGCGGGTGGCCGGTGCCGCGTGTCGCTTACTTGCGGCTCTTGCCGGTGGCCTGGCGGGTCGCCTGCTCGGCTGCGCCCTGGATGTTGGCGGTCGCTTCGGCGGTGGCCGATTCGACGTGGCCCTTGGCGATCTGGGCGATGGCCTCGTGGGTCTTCACGGTGCGGCCGAACACTTCCTGGCCGGTGCTGAGCGAACGCTCGACCGACTCGCGGGCGACCTGCGCGCCCTTCGGCAGCACGTCCTTCAGGCCGTCCATGTCGCGCACTTCGGCGAGTTGGCCGAAGAAGGCGAAGGCGGCATTGGCGTTCTGCTCGAACGCGGCCATCTGCAGGCCGAACACCTTCTCGACGTTCTCGAGGGCGAGGCGGCTGACCTGTGCGGCGTTGTCGGCCAGCTGGCGGGACGCGGTGGCGAACTGCGAATTGATGTTCTCGTACATGACGGGTTTCCTGCTGATGTCCGGCAGGGAGTGCCGGTTTGTGCGGTGCAGCATAAATCCATCCATGTTGCAGTGCAACATCCTGCTCCGCCCTGTTCGCAACGGTTCAGCCGCGGGCAGGCGCTGCCCCCGGCCCTCGGTACCGGCAACCTGACGTGCAGGTCTCGTGCACCACCACCTCCGACAAGGTTGGGAGGGTCGGCACCAGCCGGTCCCAGATCCACATCGCCAGCCGCTCGCTGGTCGGGTTCTCCAGCCCCTCGATCTCGTTGAGATACCGGTGGTCCAGTTGCTCGTAGAGGGGCTGGAATGCCGACTTGATGTCGGCGAAGTCCATCACCCACCCGCTGTCGACGCCCGGGTCCCCGGCCACGCGCAGTTCGACGCGGAACGAGTGCCCGTGTAGACGCGCGCACTTGTGGCCGGGCGGCACGTTGGGCAGCCGGTGTGCCGCTTCCAGGGTGAACTGCTTGAAGATCTCCATCGCAGGAATTGTAGCGTCGCGCCGTCGGCGGCCTGCGCGCGAGGCGTGATCGGAGGTGCCGTGGTCGACGTCGCCGTGCGGCGGCGTATGGCGATGGATCGCCGCCGTCGACGCCATCGTGGCCGGGATACGCGAAAATGCCGCACTTCCCCCAAGTCAGGCAGGCCGATGTCCCGTCCCACGTCCTTCGACCATGAGCAGCTGCTTGCGTGTGCCCGCGGCGAGATGTTCGGCCCCGGCAATGCACGGCTGCCGATGCCGCCGATGCTGATGTTCGACCGCATCACCGAAATTTCCACCGAGGGCGGCCGCAACGGCAAGGGCCTGGTGCGCGCCGAACTCGACATCCGTCCGGACCTCTGGTTCTTCCAGTGCCACTTCGAGGGCGACCCGGTGATGCCGGGCTGCCTCGGGCTGGACGCGATGTGGCAGCTGTGCGGTTTCTACCTGCCGTGGCTGGGCGCCCCGGGCCGCGGCCGCGCGCTGGGCGTGGGCCAGGTCAAGTTCAGCGGCCAGGTGCTGCCGGATGCCCGGCGCGTCAGCTACGAGATCGACGTACGCCGGGTCATGCGCGGCAAGCTCGAGCTGATCATCGCCGACGGCCGCACCCTGGTCGACGGACGCGAGATCTACGTGGCCAACGACCTCCGCGTGGGGTTGTTCACTTCGACGGAGGGGTTCTGATGCGGCGCGTCGTCATCACCGGGATGGGCATCGTGTCGTGCCTCGGCAACACCGCCGACAGCGTGTCGGACGCCCTGCGCGCGGGACGGTCGGGCATCCGCTACATCCCCGAATACGAGCAGCTCGGGCTGCGCAGCCGCGTGGCCGGTGCCCCGGACATCGACCTGGCGGAACGCATCGACCGCAAGCTCAAGCGCTTCATGGGCGATGCCGCGGGCTACGCCTACGTGGCCATGCAGGATGCGATCGGCGATGCCGGCCTGAGCGATGCGCAGGTGCGCGACGTCCGCACCGGCCTCATCGCGGGCTCCGGCGGCGGCTCGCCGGAGTGGCAGATCGCCACCGGCGACCTGCTGCGCGAGAAGGGCGTGCGCAAGATCGGCCCGTACATGGTGCCGCGCACCATGGGATCCACGGTATCGGCCACGCTGTCCACCGCGTTCGGCATCCGCGGCGTCAGCTATTCGCTTTCGGCGGCCTGCGCGACCTCCGCGCACTGCATCGGCGCCGGCGCCGACCTGATCCGCCATGGCGCCCAGGACGTGATCCTCGCCGGTGGCGGGGAGGAACTGCACTGGGGCATGACCGCGCAGTTCGATGCCATGGGCGCGTTGTCCAGCAAGTACAACGACACGCCGGCCACGGCATCGCGGCCGTACGACGTCGATCGCGACGGCTTCGTCATCGCCGGCGGCGGCGGCATGCTGGTGCTGGAGGAGCGCGAGCACGCACGGGCCCGCGGTGCCCGCATCCTGGCCGAGCTGGTCGGCTACGGCGTCACGTCGGATGGCGCGGACATGGTCGCGCCGTCGGGCGAAGGCGCGGTGCGCTGCATGGCGATGGCACGCGCAGGCCTGGATGGCCGCGCCGTCGGCACCATCGACTACCTCAACACGCATGGGACCTCCACGCCGCTCGGCGACATCGTGGAGCTGGAGTCGGTCCGCACGGCGTTCGGCGACGCGGTGCCGCCGCTGTCCTCCACGAAGGCATTGAGCGGGCATTCGCTTGGTGCGGCCAGCGTGCAGGAGGCGATCTACTGCCTGCTGATGATGCGCGACGGGTTCATCGCCGGCTCGGCCAACATCGCCACGCTGGACCCGCGCGTGGAGGGGTTCCCGGTGGTGCGCGAGAGCCGCGGTGCGACGCTGGACACGGTGATGTCGAACAGCTTCGGGTTTGGTGGGACCAATGCCAGCCTGGTGTTCGCGCGCGCCTGATCCAGGTCAGTGTGCTTTGGGCAGACGGTGGAGCTCTTGAGCTGAAGGGCCAGGGCTGCAATTCGCGGGGCGGGACGGGGCGGCCACGCCAACCAAGCGAGTATCCGAGAACAACTTTGCACGGCGGCTGGCCGCCCCGCCGCGCGGCACTGCTTCTGCTGTCGCTAAACCGTCGCGGCCACTGGCGGCTCCGCATGCTTCCGCCGCACCTTGCGTGCGATCCAGTCGCCGACGTCGTGCAGCACGGTGTACGCCGCCGGCACCACGATCAGGCTGAGCAGGGTGGAGGTGATCAGCCCGCCGATCACCGCCCATGCCATCGGCGCACGGAAGCTGGAATCGCCGGAGAAGCCGAGTGCGAGCGGCAGCATGCCGGCACCCATGGCGATGGTGGTCATGATCACCGGGCGCGCGCGCTTGCGGCAGGCGTCGACCAGCGCGTCGTGCTGGCTGAGGCCATGCTCGTCCTCGGCCATCACCGCGTAGTCGACCAGCAGGATCGAGTTCTTGGTGGCGATGCCGATCAGCATCAGCAACCCGATCAGCGCCGGCAGCGACAGCATGTTCTGCGTGACCAGCAGCGCACCGAACGCACCACCAGCCGACAGCGGCACCGCGGTCAGGATGGTCAGCGGCTGGATCGGGTGGTTGAACAGCAGCAGCAGCACCATGTAGATGCAGGCCAGGCCGGCGAGCATGGCGATCGCGAAGCCGGTGAACAGCTCCACGAACACCTCGGCGTCGCCGGTGTTGAGGAAGTCCACGCCCGGCGGCAGGTTGCGCACGCTGGGCAGCTGCTGGACCTCCTGCATCACCTCGCCCAGCGGACGCCCGCTGAGCTCGGCGGTGAGGGTGACGTTGCGCTGGCGCTTGTAGCGCGCGATCACCGACGGCCCGCTGCCTTCGCGGATCTCCGCGACCGCCGACAGCGGCACCGGGCCGTTCTTGCCGCGCACGCGCAGCTGGCCCACGAGCGACGGGTCGCGCAGCGCTTCGCGGTCGACGCCGACGCGGATCGGCACCTGGCGGTCGGGCAGGTTGAGCTTGGCCATGCGCTGGGTGTAGTCGCCGGCCGTCGCCACGCGCGCGGCTTCCGCGATGTCGGCGGTGGACACGCCGAGATCGGCGGCGCGCGCCGGGTCGGGGACGATCTGGATCTCGGGGCGCAACAGCGAGGCCGACGAGGAGATGCTGCCCAGCCCCTTCAGGTTGCGCAGGTCGCGTTCCACCGCGGACGCGGCGGCGTTGAGCTTGTCCGGGTCGTCGCCGGCCAGCACCAGCTGCATGAGTTCGCCGGGCTCGGAGCTGACGTAACTGATGCGCGTGCCCGGCAGGTCCGCCAGGCGACGGCGCGCCTCCACTTCCAAAGCCTGCTGCGCGCGGTCGCGGTCGCCGGCCTGGCCCCAGTCCAGCACCAGCGTCGCCTTGCGCACTTCTCCGGACCCGGTGCGCGTGGGGTCGCCGAGGTCGAGCACGCTGCCGACCATGGTGAACACCTGGGTGAGTTCCGGGATGCCGTCGAGCAGCAGGCGCGCACGCTCCGCGACCGCGGTGGTCTCCTCGATGGTGGTGCCGGGCGGCAGCTCCAGGCTCAGGTTGCTGCGGCCCTGGTCGGCGGTCGGGATGAAGGTGGTGGGGATGAAGGGCACCATGCACAGCGACAGCACGAACAGGCCGGTCGCCACCCACAGCGTGCGCCCGCGGTGGCGCAGCGCGGCGTCCACCCAGCCCAGGTAACGCGTCATCAGCTTCGATTCCGGCTTCTCGACGTGCTCCGGTTTCAGCAGGTAGGCGGCCATCATCGGCGTCAGCAGGCGCGCCACCAGCAGCGAGAACAGCACCGCGGTGGCCGCGGTCCAGCCGAACTCGCGGAAGAACTTGCCGGCGATGCCGGGCATGAACGCCACCGGGATGAACACCGCGGCGAGCGTCATCGAGGT
>DATINB010000557.1:0-8747 GCA_035474775.1 Luteimonas sp. | reverse complement strand
GACGGGCAGTCCGCCGCCCGCCAGGTCTGGGCGCTGCATGCCGAGGAGGGCCGCCAGGGCAGCCAGGAAGGCCTGCGCCGGCTGCTGCTGGCGATCGTCCGCGACCTGCGCGTGGTGCCGATCCTGCTGGCCCGCCAGCTGGCCCAGCTGCGCGCCGCCGGGAACCTGCCGGAGACCGACCGCCGTGCACTGGCCCGGCTGACCCGGGACATCCATGCGCCGCTGGCCAACCGCCTGGGCATCTGGCAGTTGAAGTGGGAGCTCGAGGATCTCGCCTTCCGGCACCTCGAGCCGCTGACCTACCAGCGCATCGCACGGCTGCTCGACGACACCCGTGCCGGCCGCGAGCGCTATGTCGAGCAGGTGCGCGTGGCGCTGCACGCCGCCTTGGCCGCGCAGGGCGTGGTGGCGGACGTGGCGGGGCGGCCGAAGCACATCTACAGCATCTGGAAGAAGATGCAGAAGAAGGACGTCCCGATCGGCGGGCTGTACGACCTGCGTGCGGTGCGCGTGCTGGTGGACGACGTGCAGGCCTGCTACGCCGCGCTCGGCGCGGTGCATGCGCTGTGGTCGCCGCTGCCGGGCGAGTTCGACGACTACATCGCGCGGCCCAAGCACAACGATTACCGCTCGCTGCACACCGCGGTGCTGGGCCCCGAAGGCAAGACGCTGGAAGTGCAGATCCGGACGCACGACATGCATGCCCAGGCCGAACTCGGTGTGGCCGCGCACTGGCGGTACAAGGAGACCGGCGGCTCGCAGCGATCCGGCGCCGGCGAAGCCGCGGTCATGCGCAAGATCGAGTGGATGCGGCGGCTGCTCGAAGCCCATGGCGAGGGCGAGGACGGCGCACTGGCCGGCGGCTTCGGCGCCGAGCTGGTCGAGGACCGCATCTACGCGCTGACCCCCAGGGGCGAGGTGATCGACCTTCCGCGTGGCGCCACGCCGCTCGATTTCGCCTACCACGTGCATACCGAGGTCGGGCATCGCTGCCGCGGCGCCAAGGTGGATGGCCGCATCGTGCCGCTGGACCACGTGCTGCACAGTGGCGACCGCGTCGAGATCCTCACCGCCAGGGTCGGCGAGCCGCGGCGTGACTGGCTGCTGGCCGCCAACGGGTTCCTGGCCAGCGCGCGTTCGCGGGACAAGGTCCGCGCGTGGTTCCACCGGCTGGATCGCGCACGCAACCTGCAGGCCGGTCGCGAGCTGCTGGAGCGCGAGCTCAGGCGCATGGGCCTGCATGGCGCAGACCCCGGCCCGGCGCTGCGCAGGTTCAATGCGGAGAGCCTCGACGACCTGTTGGTGCAGGTGGCGCTGGGCGACGTGGGCCCGCACCAGGTGGCACGTGCGCTGCTGGAGCACCAGCGCGCCGAGCAGCGTGCCGCGGATGCCGCCACCGCGGCGCCACCGGCGCTGCTGCTGCCGCGGGCCCCACGCGGCAGCCGCGGCGCCACCCGCCCGTCGGCGTTCACCGTGGTCGGCGTCGGCAACCTGCTGGTCCAGGTGGCGCGATGCTGTGGCCCGCTGCCCGGCGAGGCGGTCACCGGCTACCTGACCCAGGCACGGGGCGTGACCGTGCACCGCGCCGACTGCATGGCGTTCGCACGGATGGCCGCCCGGCACCCGCAGCGGGTGGTACCGGTGGAGTGGGGCGGGGCCGGCAACGGCCACGAGGCCGACATCCGGATCGACGCCCTGGACCGCAAGCACCTCCTGCGCGACGTCACCAACCTGATTGCGCAGCAGGAGGCGCACGTGCTGGCCATCAGCGGCGGCAGCGGCGGGGGCTCCGCCGTGCGCCTGCGCCTGCGCGTCCGCGTCCGTGATTTCGGACAGCTGTCGCGCCTCCTCGGCAGGCTGGAGGACGTGGCGGGCGTGGAACGGGCGCATCGCGCCTGACGGGATGCAAGGCGTGCGGGGTGGTGTTCACGCCACGGTTCCTATGCTGCGCCGGTGAACGACAGCCCCGACACGCCTAGCGACCCGGATCGATCCGGCGCCGATCCAGCACGGCGGGCGGGCCTCGCGCGCAGCGCCGATGCGCGCGCACGGCGCCTGCCGCAGCGTCCGGCCATCGCCGCGCGGTGGCCGGCCAAGCGGTCGATCGCGGTTGTGGCGGTTGCCGTGGTGGCGATCGCGCTGGTGGCCCTGCGCGAACCGCTGGCCGACCGGATCTGGCCGCAGACCCGTGCACAGGCGCTGCGCGTCGCGGCGGAAGACGCGTTGCGGCGGCAGCGGCTGACCGCCGCGGACGGCAGTGGTGCGCGCGAGCTGTTCGAAGCCGCGATGGCGATCGACCCGGATGCCGCCGAAGCCCGCAGCGGACTGGCGCGGGTCGCCGAGGCGGCGCTGGCCGCCGCGGCCCGCGCAGGGGCGCATAACCGCTTCGACGAAGGCCATGCCCACCTGCGCCTGGCGCGCGAGCTGGCGGTGCCCGAAGCGCGCGCCCTGGCCGTGGCGGAGGCGCTGCGCAGGCGGGAGTCGGCCTACGCGGGCCTGGACCGGCTGGTGCTGCGCGCCGCGCAGGCGCGCAGCGCGGGACGATTGGACGGCGGCGAGGATGCCGCCTTGCCGCTGTACCAGCGCATCCTGGAACTGCAGCCGGGGCGGCTCGACGCCCTGCAGGGGCGGGAGGATGCGCTGACCGAGGTGCTCGAACAGGCGCGCGGCGCGCTGCGCCAGGGCGATCTCGCGGCTGCCGCCACGCTGGTCGACACGGCGCGCCGCTACGACGGCGGCCATGTCGACCTGCCCGATACGCTGGCCCGCCTCACCGAGGAGACCGAATCGGCGCGGCGCGGCGCTGCCGACGCGCTGCGCCGCGGGCGGCTGGACGTGGCGGCTGACCGCTACCGGGCCCTGCTGTTGCTGGCACCCGATGACGCGGCGGCGTCGCGCGGTCTGGCCGAAGTCGCCTCCGTCCATGCGCGCCGCGCCGAGCGTCTCGCCGCGGATTTCGCCTTCGACGCGGCCGAAGCCGAGCTGGCCTCGGCGCGTGCGCTGGCACCCGCGGCGGAGGATGTGGCGCTGGCGACCCGCCACCTCGCCCGCGCCGTCGCGGCGCGCGAGCAGCTGCGCCCACGGTTGCCCTCCGCGGCGCGCGCCCGGCGCGTGCGTGCATTGCTGGCCGACGCGCAGGCGGCGCAGGCGCGTGGCGAGCTGCTGGAGCCGCCTGGCGAAAGTGCATTCGACAAGCTGCGCGCCGCGCGCGCGCTGGCGCCCGACGACGGCGGCGTGCGGCGTGCCTCGGCGCAGCTGCTGCCGGCGGCGCGCGCCTGCTTCGACGCGTCGCTGCGCAACAACGACCTGGGGCGCGCCCGCGGTTGCCTGGAGGCGCGTGCCACCCTGGGCGACGGCGAAGCCGCGCTGGTGGCGTCGCGCCGACGGCTCGGGCAGCGCTGGCTGGCGATCGGCGACGAGCGCCTGGGTGCCGGCGAACTGCAACCGGCATCGGCCGCGCTGGCGCATGCACGGCGCGCCGACCCGCGCACGCCCGGCCTCGACGCCTTCGACGCACGGCTGCGCGCCGCGCAGGGCAGCGCGGAATAGCGCCGGTTCAGTCCAGGAACACCCGGCGCACGGTGTCGCGAGCCGCATCCATCGAGAAATGCGCCGCCACGTTGGCCAGGCCGGCCACCGCCAGGCGGTTCCACAACGCCGCATCGCCATGGAGCCGCAGCACGGCTTCGGCGAACGCGCCGGCATCATCCGCCACCAGCACGTCGTGCCCGGCCTGCAGGTGCATGCCTTCCACCGCGCACGTGGTGGCCACCACGGGTTGGCCATGGGCCATGCTGAGGTTGACCTTGCCCTTGACGCCGGCGCCGAAGCGCAGCGGGGCGACGGCCACCCGGCACCCGTCCATGTACGGCGCCAGGTCGGGGACGTGCCCGTGCACCACCACCCCGGGACGGCGTGCGTAGGCAGCGATCCGCTGCGGCACGTCCGCGCCGATGCAATGCAGGGTGATGTCGGGCAGCTGCATGCGGATGGCCGGGAACACGTGCTCGACGAACCACGCCACCGCGTCGACGTTCGGCGGATGGCGGAACCCACCGACGAACACGATGTCGCGGCGTGCCTCGAACGGCCGCCCGGCCCCGTGCACCCGGTGCAGGTTGGACAGCACCTGCACGCGCGCGGCCGGCAGGGCCGCCTGCAGCAGCGCCTGCTCGGCCGCGCTGACCACCAGGGTCAGGTCCGCCGCGGCGATGACGGCCAGTTCGCTGGCACGCGTGCGCGCCGCCGAGCGGCGCAGGGCGTCGTCGTCGGCGACCTCGGCGGCGCGCGCCTCGCGCAGGTGGTGCAGGTCGATGGTGTCGAACACCACCCGCGCGCGCGGCGCATGCCGGCGCAGCAGCGGCAGGAACTCGGCGGCGACGTAGTGGCGACACACCATCACCACGTCGAATCGCGCGCCATGCTCGGCCAGCCAGACCGCCGCACGCGGCGCGAACGGCGCCGCCCACGTCTCGACGCCCATGCGCCGCAGGGCATCGGTGCAGGGTCCGGCGTGCGCGCGGTCGGCGGGCCAGAACACCACGTGCGCGCCCGCCTCCAGCAGCATCTGCATCAGGTTCACCAGGCGCAGCGAGGCGGAGTCGCGGTCCGCGGCCGGGGTGAGGGAGTCGATCACCAGCACGCTGCGCTGGTGCCGGTGCAGCGACGCCGGCGTCGGGATGGCCGCGCCGCCGTGCGCCGCCAGCGCATCGGCGCGATGGCTGGCGAACACCAGGCGGTTGCGGACCTGGGCTGCCTTGGGGCCGCTGTCCAGATCCACGCCCGACGTGGCGCCTTCGTCGTGCACCACGCGCGCGGCCGGCTGGTAGAGCACCCGGCGCCCGGCGGCACGCACGGCAAAGGCCAGGTCGGTGTCCTCGTAGTAGGCCGGTGCATAGCGCGCGTCGAACCCGCCCAGCGCGAGGAACAGCGCGCGCGGGATCGCGATCGCCGCGCCGCTGACGTAATCCGCGTCGCGCAGGTAGCTGTAGCGCGGATCGTCGGGTGATTCGTTGCGGCCGTAATTCCAGGCGTGCCCGTCGCGGAAGACCACGCCGCCGGCTTCCTGCAGGCGGCCGTCGGGGTAGACCAGTTGCGCGCCGACCAGGCCAGCATCCGGTCGCGCATCGAACGTGGCCAGCATCGCATCCAGCCAGCCGGCCTGCGGCACGGTGTCGTTGTTGAGGAACACCAGCACCTCGCCGCGCGCACGCGCGGCCCCGTCGTTGCAGGCGGCGATGAACCCGCCGTTGGCCGCACGCCGGACGTAGGCGATGCCAGCGACGCGCGGGAGGTTGGCCGGCGTGTCGTCCCCGGAGCCGTCGTCGACCACGATCACCTCGAACGCGGCCGTCGGCGGGTGCGCGGCGATCGCGCGCAGGCAGGCCAGCGTATGCGCGAACTGGCCATACACCGGGATCACGATGCTGGCGCGTGGCGCGGCCGAGGTCGGCAGCGCGAACGGTGCGAACGGCGTCGGCCCGGGCCGGTACAGGGCGGGCCGCCGGGCCGCGGGGACGCCTGCGAACTCCGCCCGCACCCGTCGCCAGCTCTGCCGCCAGCCGCGGGTCCGCAGGCTGGTCATGCCGCGGCGGAACAGGCCTTTGCAGCGGGCCAACAGCGAACGCGCATCGGCCCACGAAAACGACATACCCGCAGAACTCCGGCTGACCCGCGTGTCGACCCCGGAAGCCTGCGCCGCGGCGCTACGCTAGACTCCGCTTCCTCGCGCATTGTCGCACCCGCACAGCCGGCCGAGCCGGGCCTGGAGCAGCAATGGCCCGGATCGATTACGACGAAGACGACCTCGACGACGCGGCGCATGACGCCCCGCAGGGCGGATGGCGGCAGCGCCTGGCAACCTGGGCGCTGGCGCTGGCCGCGCTGGGCCTCGGCTTCCTGGTGCCGTACACGCTGTACCTCAACCATCAGGTCGGCGAACGCTTCGGCCAGCTGCGCTGGCAGTTGCCCACGCGCGTCCTGGCGCGTCCGCTGGCGCTGGAGCCCGGTCTGGCGATGGATGCGGCCACGCTCAGGACCGAACTCGATGCCGCGGGCTACCGCGAGGGCGATGGCCAGCGCCCCGGCAGCTACCGGCGTGACGGCGGGCGCTGGACCATCTCCAGTCGCGGCTTCCAGGATGTCGATGGCGCGGTGGCCCCGCGCCGCGTCGAGGCCACGCTGGCAGGCGGGCGCGTGACCGGCCTGCGCGACGCGGGCGCCAACCGCCCGGCGGAGCGCGTGCGCCTGGACGCGGCACGCATCGCGACGCTGTATGGCCGGCAGCAGGAGGAGCGGCGACTGGTGCGCATCGAGGAGGTGCCGTCGCAGCTGACCGATGCCCTGCAGGCCGTCGAAGACCGCGATTTCGCCCACCACCACGGCATCGATCTGGGCGGAATCCTGCGCGCGGCCTTCGTCAACGTGAAGTCTGGGCAAGCGAAGCAGGGTGCCAGCACGCTGACCCAGCAGCTGGCGCGCAGCGGTCTGCTCGGCATCGGCCGCGAGCAGACGCTGACGCGCAAGTTCAACGAGATCCTGTATGCGCTGCTGATCGAGGCCCGCTACGACAAGGGCGTGATCCTCGAGGCCTACCTCAACCAGGTGTACCTGGGGCAACGCGGAGCGCAGGCGATCCGCGGCGTGTCCGCCGGCGCCGAGTTCTGGTTCGGACGCCCGCTGGATGAACTCAGCACCGAGCAGGTCGCCCTGCTGGTCGGCATCATCCGCGGGCCCTCGGCCTACGACCCGCGCCGCAATCCGGAGCGGGCGCGCGCGCGGCGCGACTTCGTCCTCGGCGAGATGCTGGAGACCGGGCTCCTCGACCAGGCCGCCCATGACCGTGCCGTCGGCGCGCCGCTGGGCGTCACCGAGGTCGCCGGCAGCGTCGCCGCCAACCGGTTCCCGGCCTACATCGACCTGGTCAGGCGGCAGCTGGCCCGCGACTATCCGGCGGATGCACTGCAGGGTGCCGGTCTCAGCGTGATGACCAGCCTGTCGCCTGCCGCCCAGGCCTATGCGGAAGGGGCCGTGACCGCCACGCTCAAAGCCCTCGAGAGTCGCCGACGGCCGGCACTGGAAGCCGGCATGGTGGTGACCGACGTGGACGACGGCCAGGTGGTGGCGGTGGTGGGCGGCCGCGAGGTCGCGATGCCCGGTTTCAACCGCGCCGTCGAGGCGCAGCGGCCGGTCGGCTCGCTGCTGAAGCCGTTCGTGTATCTGCTGGCGCTGGCCCTGCCGGACCGCTATTCGCTGGCCACCTGGGTGGACGATTCGCCGATCACGGTGACGCTCGACAACGGCAAGCGCTGGACCCCGGGCAACAGCGATGGCCGCAGCCACGGCAGCGTGCGGCTGATCGACGCGCTGGCGCAGTCCTACAACCAGGGCACGGTGCGCATCGGCATGGCCGTCCGCCCCGAGCGCCTGGCCAACCTGCTGCAGCAGCTCGCCGGGATCCCGGCGACCGCGAACCCGGCGCTGATCCTGGGTGCCGTCGACCAGAGTCCGTACGCGATGGCGCAGCTCTACCAGTTCCTCGCGTCCGACGGCGAGATCCAGCCGCTGTATGCGGTGCGCGGCGTGCTCGACCCCAACGGTCGCGTGCTCAAGCGCTACGACGCCCCGCCGCCACAGCCGGACGATGGCGACCGGACCGCCGCGCGGCTGGTGACCACGGCGCTGCAGCACGCAGTGACCGCCGGCACCGGGCGCCGCCTGTTGGCCGACGGGCTGGGACGGCTCAACCCGGCCGGCAAGACCGGCACCAGCAATGACGGCAGGGACAGCTGGTTCGCGGGCTGGACCGGTGACCACCTGGCGGTGGTCTGGGTCGGCAACGACAAGAACGAAACCACCGGCCTGTACGGCGCCACCGGCGCGATGCGCATCTGGTCTGGGCTGTTCAAGCGGCTGCCGAGCGCGCCGCTGCGGGTCGGCGGCAGCGGCCTGGAGTGGCAATGGGTGGTGCAGGCCAACAGCACCGACGCCGGTTGCCCGGGTGCGCGCAGGTTCGCGTTCGCAGCCGGCTACGCACCGCCGTTCCAGCCCTGTGTCTACCAGCAACCGGACGCGGATCCCGGGCAGCAGGCCGAGCGCGGCGGCTGGCGGGACTGGTTCGGCCTGGGCGATCGCGATGGCCCGCAGGATCCGGCCACGCAGGTCGCGTCGCCCCCCGAGGCCCCACCCGCTCCGTCCCCCGCACCGCCACAACCATGAGCGCCATGTCCATTTCCTCCATGTCCGGCCTGGTCTCCGTCCTGCTGGCCGCAGGACTCGTCGCCTGCGCCTCGGCTCCGCCTCCCGCTCCGGTCACCGTCGCCCTGACCGACGCCACGCCCACGGCGATGGTGGTCGCGATCCGGGCAGCCGGACAGGGCAATGACGAACTGGCCGTGCAGCCGCTGCGCGACACGCGCGTGGAGGACCTGCGCGAGGCCGCCCGCCAGCACGAGCACGCACGCCGCTATGCGCAGGCCGCGCAGTCGCTGGACGACGCCATCGCGATCGTGGCCGACGATCCGATGCTGCTGCAGGAGCGCGCCGAGGTGGCCGTGCTGACGCAGGACTACGCCATGGCCGCGACGCTGGCGGAACGTGCATTCGCGCTCGGCTCGCAGGTGGGGCCGCTGTGCCGCCGGCACTGGAAGACGATCGAACAGGCGCGCCTCAAGTCGGGGGACGCCGCCGCCGCGGCGGCCGCCGGGCAACGCATCGACGTCTGCACGGTTGCGGCGCCGAATCGCTTC
>DATINB010000556.1:0-1567 GCA_035474775.1 Luteimonas sp. | reverse complement strand
CCGCATCGCGCTGGCCGGCGCCGACCTGCGCGCGCGCCAGGTCCAGTGCCACCAGCGCGGAGAACGTGCCGCCCTGCAGTGCCGCCGCGCGCGACTGTGCGCCCGCGAGATCATCGGCCTCGATCGCCTTCAGGACCGACTGGTAGGTTTCACCAGCCTGCAGCTGCTGCTGGTCGAGTCGTGCCTGCCACCAGCGCCAGCCGCCGACCAGGCCCAGCGCCAGCACCACGCCGGCGATGATCCCCACCGCGTTGTGGCGCAACCACGCCTGCACGCGCTCGCCCTGCTCGTGTTCGTCAAGAAGTTCGTCTATCGCCATGTACGGATGCCATGCTTGCGCCCGATGCGCGGCATCGGGCCGGTGGTGGTCGGGAATTCCGGGCGGATTCGGTACCGGTACGGCACCGCCATCCTGCTGCCGCTACGGTGCGGCGGGGGCCAGGGAGCCGTCGGAGGATACCGCAAACCGCGCGACGTTCGCCCGCAGGAACGGGGCGAGGTCGACCGCGCGGCCATCACGCCGCAGCTGCGCGGCGCCCGCGTTGCCGATGACGAAGCCGCTCACGTCGCCGGCGGCGAAGCGCCGTTCGTCGCCTGCACGCAGCAGCGCTTCCTCCAGGACCGAACCATCGGCGGCCATCACCTTCACCCAGCTGTCTCCGGAGACGTGCAGGGACAGCGCCGACGGTGCACTGGCACGGCTCGACGCGGTCGCCACCGGCGTCATCGACGCAACGATCGGCGTCGGTGCGCGAGTCTGTCCGGACGCAGGCGCATCGCCGCGGACCACCGCGGGCATGTCCAGCGGGGCGGACACCGCGAGCGGCTCGCCCAGGTGCGGACGCGTGGCCAGCCAGACCGGTACCGCGATCAGGGCGGTGATCACCACGTAGACGATGCGGCGCGCCGCCTGCTCGGCGAGCCGTTGCATCGGGGGCACGAAGCTTCGCGGCACCAGCTTGATCGGCTCGACGGGCGCCACGCCGGACGCCACGTGCAGCGCCTCGGTGGCCAGGCCCAGCAGGCGGCCGTAGCTGCGCAACTGGCCGCGCACGTACACGGGGGCTCCCAGTCGCGACCAGTCTTCCGATTCGAGGGACTCCACCACCCGCACCGGCATGCGCAGGCGCGTCGCCACGTCGGTGATGTCCAGGCCGGCCGCGACACGAGCGGTACGGAGGCGCTGGCCACAGCCGCGCGCGGATTCCGGCATCTGAAGGTCTGGCGACGTCATGGCGAACTGCTTTCCCCGGACTGGACGGTGGGTGCCTGCGGAAATTCCGTTCTCAGGCGTTGAACATAACGAGCGGCTGCGGCGCTGTCGCCCAGCTTGTCTTCAATCTGTGACGCAAGCAGGAGCGCGCCGGGGGTCGGACGTGCCACGGCCAGCCGTCGCTCGGAGAACGCGCGCGCCTCCATGAAGCGACCGGTCCGGTACGCCTCCTGCGTCATCGCACCCAGCGCGAGCGCATTGCCCGGCTCCAGGCGGAGCGCCTCGCGAAGGTCGCGTTCCACGCGCCCGTACTGTCCGGCGCGTGCGGAGCATTCACCGGCATTGGCCAGCGCG
>DATINB010000555.1:0-2442 GCA_035474775.1 Luteimonas sp. | reverse complement strand
CTGGTCGTCAACACCATCCGCGGCATCGTCAAGGTCGTCGCCGTCAAGGCGCCGGGCTTCGGCGACCGTCGCAAGGCGATGCTGGAAGACATGGCCATCCTCACCGGCGGCACCGTGATCTCCGAGGAAGTGGGCCTGTCGCTCGAGAAGGCGACCATCAAGGACCTCGGCCGCGCGAAGAAGGTGCAGGTCTCCAAGGAGAACACCACGATCATCGACGGCGCGGGCGAAAGCTCGGGCATCGAAGGCCGCATCAAGCAGATCAAGGCGCAGATCGAGGACACCTCGTCGGACTACGACAAGGAGAAGCTGCAGGAGCGCGTGGCCAAGCTCGCCGGCGGCGTCGCGGTGATCAAGGTCGGTGCCTCGACCGAGATCGAGATGAAGGAAAAGAAGGCCCGCGTCGAGGACGCCCTGCACGCCACCCGCGCCGCAGTGGAAGAAGGCGTGGTCCCGGGCGGCGGCGTCGCGCTGATCCGCGCGCTGCAGGCCCTCGGCGACCTCAAGGGTGCCAACGAGGACCAGAACCACGGCATCAACATCGCCAAGCGCGCGATGGAAGCGCCGCTGCGCGAGATCGTCGCCAACTGTGGCGAGGAGCCCAGCGTGGTGCTCAACCAGGTCGCCGGCGGCGAAGGCAACTACGGTTACAACGCCGCGACCGGCGAGTACGGCGACATGATCGCGTTCGGCATCCTGGACCCGACCAAGGTCACGCGTTCGGCACTGCAGAACGCGGCCTCGATCGCCGGCCTGATGATCACCACCGAAGCGATGGTGGCCGAAGCGCCGAAGAAGGACGAGCCGGCCGGTGGCGGCGGCGGTGGTGGCATGGGTGGTGGCATGGGCGGCATGGGCGGCATGGATTTCTGATCCAGCCCACGTCGTACCGCTGAACCGGAAAGACCCCGCGAAATGCGGGGTCTTTTTTTTGGGTGTTGAAATGCAGGGAGGACGCCCGCTAGGCTCGATGGATGCCAACTTCGCTGATCGTGGTCGACGACTTCCTCGCACCTGCCGATGCCCGGTCGTTCCGCGACATGGCGCTCGGGCTGACCTACCCGGATCTCCAGGGCGCATTCCCAGGACGCAATTCCCTGCAGCGCGTTCCGATGGACGGGCTCGACCAGGCCGTGTCGCGACTGGTCGGCGAGCAGGTCAGGCCGGTCGAACCGCTGCAATCCCATGCCAAGTTCCGCATCACGCTGGCCGGTGACGAGGGCCGCGCCAGGGTCCATATCGACCAGGCGTACTGGTCCGGAATCCTCTACCTGAGCAAGCCCGAGGACTGCCGCGGCGGGACCGAGTTCTTCCGCCACCGCCCGACCGGCACCGACCGGGCACCGGGGACCCTGGCGGAGTTGCGCGCCATGGGATACGCCTCCGCCGAGGCCATGTACCGCGACATCATCGAGACCCAGAGCAGCGATGCGAGCAAGTGGGAGTCCACGATGCAGGTGCCGATGCGGTTCAACCGGCTGCTGCTGCTGCGCCCCTGGCTCTGGCACACCGCGGGCGACGCGTTCGGCGACACCGCCGAAAACGGGCGGCTGGTGTACCTCATGTTCTTCAAGGCGGCCTGAGCGGCCGGTCCGCCGTCTGCCATCCGGACCGCAGGGGCGAGCGAACGACGTGTCCCCGCCGCATCGGTCATCCTGAGCGGATGAGCACCCCTGGCAGAGCGGCGTCGAACGGCAGGCGCGGCAGGGGGTCACGCCGCGCGGCGTGGATGGTGCTGGGGATCTACGGGCTCTACCTGCTGTCTGCGAACCTGTTCCTGAACAGCGCCGTTGGCGTGCGCACGATCAATCGCGAGCCGTCGCGGTTCTCGGCCCGCTGGGCGTGGGCGCTGAGCGTGTACCCTGGGCACATCCATGCGCGCCGGCTCGACCTCGGCGGGCGTGCGCGTTCCGCGGCCTGGCGGGTCACGGCCGCGTCGGCCACGGGGCGCGTCGCCCTGCTGCCGCTGCTGCGTCGTGAACTGCGGTTCGCGGGCATCGATGCCGAAGACGTCGCGGTGGTCACCGACCGGAACCGTCGTGACCGGTCGCGGTCGCAGGCGCGGCAGGCGGCCGCCGGCGGGACGCCATGGACGCTGCGCTTCGACGTCATCCGCACCGACAGCCTCGCGCGCCTGCAGTTCGACCACTGGCGCTTCGAGGGTGGAGGGCAGGCACGCTTCGGCATGGCGCGCTCGCTGCGCGGCGGGCCGCTGGAGATCTTTCCATCGCGCCTGCGCATGCCGGCGGCCACGGTGCGCAGCGGCGCGCGCGTGCTGTTGCGCGACGCCCGCATCGCGCTCGATGTGTCGCTGCCGCGGCACCGGCCCGCGACCGTCCGCGGCGCGCGCAAGCTGGCCATCGCCGATGCCCGGCTGTCGCTGCAGGGACGCATGCCCGGCGTCACCGTGACCGAGGCGGCCGACGGACGCCTGGGCTGGGC
>DATINB010000554.1:0-2470 GCA_035474775.1 Luteimonas sp. | reverse complement strand
GGTTCCAGCGGGAGTCGCCCTTGAACACGTCGGCGTAGTTCTGCGCGAACAGCTCCGGGCCGACGGTGGCGGCGATCGTGTCGCCGATCTCCTTGTTGGTGGGCCAGATGTCGCGCAGGTAGACGTCGTTGCCGTCCGGGTCCTGGCCCAGCGGTTCGCTGGTCAGGTCGATGTTGACGGTGCCCGCGAGCGCGTAGGCCACCACCAGTGGCGGGGACGCCAGGTAATTGGCCTTGACCTCCGCGTGCACGCGGCCTTCGAAGTTGCGGTTGCCGGACAGCACCGAGGCGACCACCAGGTCGTTCTCGGCAATGCCATCCGAGACCGCCTGCGGCAACGGGCCGGAGTTGCCGATGCAGGTGGTGCAGCCGTAGCCGACCACGAAGAAGCCGAGCTTCTCGAGATCGTCCAGCACGCCGGCCTTCTTCAGGTAATCGGTCACCACCAGCGAGCCCGGGCCGAGCGACGTCTTCACCCACGGTGCCGACTTCAGGCCCCTGGCGACCGCGTTGCGCGCAAGCAGGCCTGCGCCGAGCATCACGGCCGGGTTCGAGGTGTTGGTGCACGAGGTGATCGCCGCGATCACCACCGAGCCGTCGCCGAGTTCCACGTCCTGCTCCTGGATGCGGATCTTCGAAGCGGGCTTGGCGGAGAGACGCGGCGCCTGCGCTTGTGCGCCACCTTCCTGCTGGAACCGCTCCACCGCGCCATCGACCGGCTTGCGGTTGGCCACCAGCGTGACCAGCGCGGTCTCGAAGTTCGCGCGCACATCCTCGAGCAGCACGCGATCCTGCGGGCGCTTCGGGCCGGCCATGGATGGACGTACCGTGGACATGTCGAGTTCGAGATCGGCCGAATACGTGGCGGCAGGCGAACCCGGCTCGTGCCAGATGCCCTGTGCACGGGCATAGGCCTCGACCAGCGCGATGTGTTCCTCGCTGCGGCCGGACAGGCGCAGGTAGGTCAGCGATTCCGAGTCGATCGGGAAGATGCCGCAGGTGGCGCCGTACTCCGGCGCCATGTTGGCGATCGTCGCGCGATCGGCCAGCGGCAGGTGCTGGAGTCCCTCTCCGTGGAACTCGACGAACTTGCCGACCACGCCATGCGCGCGCAGCATCTGGGTGACGGTGAGCACCAGGTCGGTGGCGGTGACCCCTTCGGGGAGCTTGCCCAGCAGCCGGAAACCCACGACCTGCGGGATCAGCATCGACGAGGGCTGGCCCAGCATCGCGGCCTCGGCCTCGATGCCGCCCACGCCCCAGCCGAGCACGCCGATGCCGTTGATCATGGTGGTGTGGCTGTCGGTGCCGAACACGGTGTCCGGGAATGCCAGCAGCTCGCCGTCCACCTCGCGTTCCATCACCACCCGCGCCAGGTTCTCCAGGTTCACCTGGTGCACGATGCCGGTGTTGGGCGGGACCACCTTGAAGTTGCCGAACGCCTTCTGGCCCCAGCGCAGGAAGCCATAGCGCTCCTTGTTGCGTTCGAACTCGATGCGGCCGTTGATGTCGAGCGCGTCGGCTCGGCCGAACACGTCGACCTGCACCGAATGGTCGATCACCAGCTCGGACGGGATCAGCGGGTTGATCTGGTCGGCGCGGCCACCGAGCCGTGCCACGGCATCGCGCATGGCGGCGAGGTCGACCACGCAGGGCACGCCGGTGAAGTCCTGCAACACGACGCGCGCCGGCATGAAGGCGATCTCGACGTCGGGCTCGGCCTTCGGATCCCAGTTGGCAACCGCCTCGATATGCTTCGAACCGACGGTGACGCCGCCATCCTCGTGGCGGAGCAGGTTCTCCAGCAGGATCTTCATCGAGTAGGGCAGGCGGGCGAGATCGAAGCGCTCACCGAGCTTGGTGAGGCTGCAATAGGTGTACGACTTGCCGTTGACGTCGAGGCGGGCGCGGGTGGCGAAGGAGTCGGCCATGTGGGGGCTCCGTGGCGATTGCGGGAGGGAGGCGGGAAAGGGCACCGCCCGAGCCGAGCGATTATGCCGGATGCGCACCAGCCGCGCAGCGGGCCGGGGGCCGACCAGCCGATCAGCGCAGGGCGTCGCCCGCGATCGCCAGCATCTCGCGCCGCCGCAGCAGCAGGTCCCACGGGCTGCCGCCCATCTGACGCCACAGCACCGCCGAACGGAGCGACGCCAGCAGCACCGCCCTGATCTCGGCCACGATGTCGGTCTGGCCGAGATAATGCGGATTGCCCTGGACCAGCACGCGCGGCCGCAACTGGCTCACCGTGTCGGCGTACAGGCTGCCCAGGGCGGCCAGCACGTCGGGGTGGGTACTGCCCAACCGCGCGGCCGCCGGCTGCGCCGCCAGGATGCCGTCATGCACGCGCTGCGCCACCGGGATGTCGCGGACGAAACGCCGTTCGAGCTGGCTCACCGACAAGGCGAGTCGCGGCAGGAGGTCGTCCTGGCCACGGCTTTCCAGGTGTTCGTGCAGCAGGCGCAGGCCGGGTT
>DATINB010000553.1:0-2557 GCA_035474775.1 Luteimonas sp. | reverse complement strand
CGCACGCAGCGGCGCCTCGCGCGTGGGCACGGGTGCGTGCAGCGGACCGGTGCAGGCTGCCAGCAGCAGCACCATGGGGATCGTGAACCGATGCGGCGCAGGCATCGGGGCCCTGCGCGCGGCGTCGGGGGGCGAACGGGTTGTCGGGGGCATCCGCAGCAGCATATCCGTGCGTGGTGGCAGCGCGGAGCGTCGGCGTGCACGCACGTCGTCACAGCACTGACGCGCCTCTGAACCGCGGGTGCGCCTCGCCGATCCGGGGCCATGCAACGGCGTATCGTGCAGTCGGCGCACACCCCGCGCCCGGACCCGAGGTGAGGTATGAAACGAGTGTTGATGCTGGGCGTAATGCTCGCATTCGCCGGCGCCGCGTCGGCTCAGGCCGCTGTTGACGAGCCCGAGGAGTCCGGCAATGGCCGTGCGTCCAAGGCCAGGCCGGACGACCGTTTCTGCATCCAGCAGACCGGCTCCCGCGTGACGGCCGCGCGCCACGCCCGTAGCAAGGGCGAGCAGAAGGACTGCGTGGAGGCGGGCGGTCGCGTCTATACCCGCGAGGACATCCACAACAGCGGCAGTGCCGACATCGGCGACGCCCTGCGCAAGCTGGATCCGTCGATCAACTGAGCCGATGCGGGTCGATGTCCCGACGCCCGGCTGGTCCGGGCGTCTGCATGGATGGGGTGCGCACGGTGACCCGGTTCCACCGCCGACCCGCGGCGGCGGACGGTACCCGGACGGATGACATAATCGGCGCTTGGCATGCACGTTGCTGCCCGGAGTGCCGACGATGTCAGACCCTCGCCACGACCCGTCACGCGACATCCGCGCCCCGCGCGGGACGTCGCTCAGCTGCCGATCGTGGCTTACCGAGGCGCCGTTCCGCATGCTGCAGAACAACCTCGACTCGGAGGTGGCCGAAGACCCCGCGCGGCTGGTGGTCTACGGCGGCATCGGGCGCGCGGCGCGCGACTGGGCCTGCTACGACGCGATCCTCGAATCACTGACGACCCTGGGAGACGACGAGACCCTGCTGGTGCAGTCGGGCAAGCCGGTGGGCATCTTCCGGACGCACGCCGATGCGCCGCGCGTGCTCATCGCCAACTCCAACCTGGTTCCGCACTGGGCCACGTGGGAGCACTTCAACGCGCTCGATCGCAAGGGCCTGATGATGTACGGGCAGATGACCGCCGGCAGCTGGATCTACATCGGCAGCCAGGGCATCGTGCAGGGCACCTACGAGACCTTCGTGGAGATGGGCCGCCAGCACTACGGCGGCAGTCTTGCAGGCAGGTGGATCCTCACCGCGGGTCTCGGCGGCATGGGCGGGGCGCAACCGCTGGCGGCCTCGCTGGCCGGCGCCTGCAGCCTGAACGTCGAATGCCGGCAATCGAGCATCGACATGCGCCTGCGCACGCGCTACGTCGACGAGCAGGCCGACGACCTGGACGATGCGCTTGCGCGCATCGACCGCTACGCGAACGCCGGTGCGGCGAAATCCATTGCGCTGCTGGGCAATGCAGCGGAGATCCTGCCGCAGCTGGTGGCGCGTGGCGTGCGTCCGGATGCGGTGACCGACCAGACCAGTGCGCACGATCCCGTGCACGGCTACCTGCCGATCGGCTGGAGCGTCGAGCGCTGGCTCGCCGGGCAGATGTCGGACCCCGACGGCGTGCGCGATGCCGCCAAGCAGTCAATGCGTGTGCACGTGGAGGCGATGCTGGCCTTCGAGCGGATGGGCGTGCCGACCTTCGATTACGGCAACAACATCCGGCAGATGGCGTTCGACGCCGGCTGCACGGATGCGTTCGGGTTCCCGGGCTTCGTGCCGGCCTATGTCCGCCCGCTGTTCTGCCGCGGCATCGGTCCGTTCCGCTGGGTCGCGCTGAGCGGCGATCCGGAGGACATCTACAGGACCGATGCCAAGGTCAAGGAATTGATCCCCGACGACGCGGCACTGCACCGCTGGCTGGACATGGCGCGCGAGCGCATCGCCTTCCAGGGCCTGCCGGCACGCATCTGCTGGGTCGGCCTCGGCCTGCGCGACAAGCTGGGTCTGGCGTTCAACGAGATGGTGCGCAACGGCGAGCTCAGCGCGCCGGTGGTGATCGGCCGCGACCATCTCGACAGCGGCAGCGTGGCCTCGCCCAACCGCGAGACCGAAGCGATGCTGGACGGCAGCGACGCGGTCAGCGACTGGCCGCTGCTCAACGCCATGCTCAACGTCGCCGGCGGCGCCACGTGGGTGAGCCTGCATCACGGCGGCGGCGTGGGGATGGGCTACTCGCAGCACAGCGGCGTGGTGATCGTCTGCGATGGCACCGAGGCCGCGGACAAGCGCATCGCGCGCGTGTTGTGGAACGACCCCGGCACCGGCGTGATGCGCCACGCGGACGCCGGCTACCGGATCGCCGTGGACTGCGCGGCGGAGCAGGGACTGGATTTGCCGATGCTAGGTTGACCTGTTCCCCGGCGAAGGCCGGGGCCCAGGCGGCGCTCATGCGCCGATTCTTTGCTTAGGACTGGACCCTGGCCTTCGCCGGGGAACAAGAAAGGTCAG
>DATINB010000552.1:0-3759 GCA_035474775.1 Luteimonas sp. | reverse complement strand
CGACGATGCGCATGCCCAGCGTCTTGGCACCCTCGTTGATCGCCGGCAGCTGGCCGGCGATCAGCTCGTTGCGCTCGCCGGAGACCAGCTGCGTGAGCGTGCGCGAGTTGATCTCGTTGCGCAGCGATTCCTTGATGATCGGCGCCAGGCGATCGCTGACCAGGCTCTCGTCGCCACCGGTGGCGCGATAGAAGTCGGCGGCGTCGACGATGAAGCCGATGGCCACGAAATCGACGCTGACGTCCTTGCGCTCGGAGGTCAGCGAACGCTCCGGCGGGAACTCGGCCGCCTGGAAGCGGCGGTCGAACACGCGCGCCGATTCGACCATCGGGATCTTGAAGTGCAGCCCCGGGCCGATGTCGGTACGCGCCACGCGGCCCAGGTTCAGCACCAGGCCGATCTGGCCCTCGCGGACCACGAACACCGAACCCAGCAGGCCGAGCAGCACCAGCACCACGACCGGCACGATCAGGTTGAATCTCATCGGGTGTCTCCGTCACGGGTCGGGCGCGGCAGGGCGCGCGGCGCCGGGTCGGTGGTGGCATTGACCGTCGGCGACATCAGCTCGGGGGTCAGGCCGGGCGACGGCACCGGCGCAGCGCCGGCAGCGGCGCCCGGCATGGGCACGTAGATGAGCTGGCGGCCATCTCCACCGATGATCTTGCGGTTGTCGGCCAGCACCTTCTCGACCGTTTCCAGCCACAGGCGGCGGCGGGTCACGTCCGGCGCACCCTGGTAGGCATCGAGCAGCAGCGAGAAGCGGGTGGCGTCACCGGTGGCGCGCGCCACCGACGCGGTCTTGAAGCCTTCGGCGACGGTGCGCGTGCGCTGCGCGGCACCCCGGGCCTCGGGGATGATCTTGGCGGCATAGGCGCGCGCCTCGTTGACCAGGCGCTCGTTCATCTGCTGCGCGCTGTTGACCTCGTCGAAGGCCGGCTTGACCTCCTCCGGCGGGCGCGCGTCCTGCAGGCTCAGCTCGGTGACCACCAGGCCGGTGCGGTAGGCATCCAGCGAGGCCTGCAGCGACACCGCGGCCGCCGTGGACAACGTGCCACGCGCGTTCAGCGCGGCGTCGAGGTTGGCGCGGCCGATCTGCTCGCGCACCGCGCTCTGCGCCACCTGCTGGAGCACCCGCTCGGCATTGCGCGAACCGAACAGGTACACGCGCGGATCACTGACCTTGTACTGCACGTTGAAGGACACGGTGACGATGTTCTCGTCGCGCGTCAGCACCGGCAGGCTGTTGCTGAAGGTGCGCACGCCGGTGGTGTTGAGCTTGGTGACGCGCTCCAGCGGCCATGGCAGCTTGAAATTGGGACCCGGCTGCATGATCCGTGCGAACTGGCCGAAGCGGAGCACCACGCCGCGGTCCTGCTCGCCCACCAGCACGAAGCAGTTGAACAGCAGCCACAGGACGAACAACAGGCCCAGCCAGCGCAACGGATTGCCGTCCGGGCCGAGCATGCCGCGCAGCGGATCCAGGAGGCGGTCGAAAGGACCTCCGCCGTTGCCGCCACTGCCGCTGCCACGGGGTTTCCAGGCCGCGCGCCGGCGGTCGCCGACCTCGTCGCGGCCCGAACCGCCACCGTTCTTCTTGCCGGGAATATTCCAGGCCATGCCTGCTCCAGTCTGGGTGTCGCGCCGCGGGGCCGGGTGGCCCAGCAGCGCCGGCTAGTCTAACCGCTGTGCTTCGAGGCCCTCCCGGCACAGCCGGGCCGGCGGAGGGGATTGCCGCGGCGCACGGGTCGCGCGCCGGTATCGATCGCGCGGAGGATGCGAAGCTCGTCGCCCGTGCGTGGCGTTCAGGCGTCGGCCTCGACCAGGTCGGCCGGCAGGTGGGCACGCAGCGGCTCGCCTCCGTCCTCGCCGGCCAGGCGGATGGCATCGGCGACCGCCAGGTCGACCTCCAGCCACCAGCCGTCCGCATCGTGGCGCTCGCCACGGATCGCATCCAGCGCATGCAGCCGTGAGCGCAGCCGCCCGGCGCTCGGTGGCAGCCGCAGTTCGGCGCTGATGCGTTTCAGGCCGAGGCGCGCGCCGATGGCCGCGCCGAGCAGGTCCAGCCCGGCACCGTCGCGGGCCGAGATCCAGACGCGCTCGCGCCCGGCTTCGTCCGGCTGTGCGCCGGCGTCATGGTCATGGCGGGGCTGCATGGGGGCGGTGGGCACGAGGTCCGCCAGCGCCGCATCCTCGGGATCGGCACCCCCGGTATGCGGATCCCCCGCCAGCGGCGCCACCTGCGTGGCCGGGAACGGCAGCGCGCCCGCCTCGCCCGGCGCCGCGTCGGCGCGGACCTCGATGCGGTCGATCTTGTTGTAGACGTGCAGCTGCGGGATGTCGCCGGCGCCGATCTCGGCGAGGGCGGCATCCACCTGCGCGATGCGTTCATTGCGCAGCGGGTCGGCGGCATCGATCACATGGAGCAGCAGGTCGGCCTCGCGTGCTTCCGAGAGCGTGGAACGGAACGCCGCGACCAGCTCGTGCGGGAGGTCGCGGACGAAGCCGACGGTGTCGGCCAGGATCGCGTTGCCGCCGGCCAGCGCGACCTTGCGCACGGTGGGATCCAGGGTCGCAAACAGCTGGTCGGCCGCATAGGCGTCGGCCCCGGTCATGGCGTTGAACAGGGTGGACTTGCCGGCATTGGTGTAGCCCACCAGCGCGATCCGCGGCATTTCGCTGCGCACCCGTGCGCGGCGCATCTGCGTGCGCTGCACTTCCACCTTGTCCAGTCGCTTCTGCAGCTGGTCGACGCGCTTCTGCAGCAGCCGCCGGTCGGTCTCGAGCTGGGTTTCGCCCGGGCCGCGCAGGCCGATGGAACCGCCGCGCTGGCGCTCGAGATGGGTCCAGCCGCGGACCAGGCGCGTGGCCATGTGCCGCAACTGGGCCAGCTCGACCTGCAGCTTGCCTTCGTGGCTGCGCGCGCGCTGCGCGAAGATGTCGAGGATCAGGCCGGTGCGGTCCACCACGCGACGCTCGAGGATCTTCTCGAGGTTGCGTTCCTGGCCCGGCGACAGATGGTGGTTCACCAGCACCAGGTCGGCACCGGTGGCATCGGCCGCAGCCTTGACCTCCTCGAGCTTGCCGCTGCCGATCAGGGTCGCCGGATTCGGCTTGTCGACCCGCGCGGTCAGGACCGCGGCGATGGCGGCGCCGGCCGAACGTGCCAGGTCGGCGAACTCGTCCTGGGCGCCTTCGTCGACCGGGCCGCCGGCGTGGGTCTGGATCAGGAGCGCGTTCTCGCCACCGCGGGACCGTTCGAACAGGCTGGACGTACCGGATTCACTCATGCGTCAGACGTGGCGCCTGTGGCGGCGGTTTGCAAGGCTGCCGGCGCTGCGCGGTCCACCCGCATGGATCAGGCCTCGGCGTCCTCGACCTCGACATCGCCGTCAGCCGACTCCACGTGCCCGCCGCCGGGGCCCACGCGCACGTTGCGCGCGGGCACCACGGTCGAGATGGCGTGCTTGTAGACCATCTGGCTGACGGTGTTGCGCAGCAGGACGACGAACTGGTCGAACGATTCCACCGTGCCCTGCAGCTTGATGCCGTTGACCAGGTAGATCGAGACAGGCACGCGCTCGCGGCGCAGTGCGTTCAGGAATGGATCCTGCAAGGATTGGCCTTTGGACATTGGTGTTCCCCAACGTGTGGTGTTGTTCCGGCCAGTCTGTGCTGGTTCCGCATCCCCCGACCCACACTCCCCGTGGCGGCGACCGCCCGATGGTGGCACAACCACGGCCGCGGGAATAGCGAACCCGG
>DATINB010000551.1:0-7175 GCA_035474775.1 Luteimonas sp. | reverse complement strand
CCGCGCCTCCTGATCCTCGACGAACCCACCGCCGGGGTCGACATCGAGATCCGCCGCGGCATGTGGCAGTCGCTGCGCGAGATCAACGCCGCCGGCACCACCATCATCCTGACCACGCACTACCTCGAGGAAGCCGAGAGCCTGTGCCGGCGCCTGGCGATCATCGACCACGGCGTCATCGTCGCCGAAGGCCCGATGCGCAACCTGCTGGCGAAGCTCGACGTCGAGGGCTTCGTGTTCGACATCGACAGCGCGCTTCCGGACGCGCTGCCACCCATCGACGGCGCCGAGCTGGTGCGCATCGACGCCCACACCCTGGAAGTCGACATGCCGCGCGCGATGGACCTCAACCGCGTGTTCGCCGCGCTCGACGGCGCCGGGATCCGCGTGCGCTCGATGCGCACCAAGTCCAACCGGCTCGAGGAGCTGTTCGTGCGCATGACCGGCAACGGCGGCGATCACGGCGACGGCGTGGCCGCCGACGGTCAGGGGAAGGCGGCATGAGCGCGCCGCCCCGCCTTCCGGACAGCCCGCTCATCGACGACGTCGCGGCCATCGGCGATGCGCGGCGCAACTGGACGGCACTGCGCACCATCGCCCGCCGCGAAGTGGTGCGCATCCTGCGCATCTGGGGCCAGACGCTGGTCCCGCCGGCGATCACGATGACGCTGTACTTCCTGATCTTCGGCGGGCTGATCGGCTCGCGCGTGGGCGAGATGGACGGCATCCGCTACATGGACTTCATCGTGCCGGGCCTGGTGATGATGAGCGTGATCCAGAACAGCTACGGCAACATCTCGTCGAGCTTCTTCGGCGCCAAGTTCGGCCGCCACGTGGAAGAGCTGCTGGTGAGCCCGATGCCGAGCTGGGTGATCCTCGGCGGCTACGTGGCCGGCGCGGTGCTGCGCGGCGTGCTGGTGGGTGCGATCGTGCTGAGCATCGCCATGCTGTTCACCACCGTGCGCGTGCCGCATCCGCTGGTGATGCTGTCGACGGTGCTGCTCGGCGCCACCATCTTCGCGCTCGCCGGCTTCGTCAACGCCGTGTACGCCAAGAAGTTCGACGACGTGGCGATCGTGCCGATCTTCATCCTGACCCCGCTGACCTACCTGGGTGGCGTGTTCTATTCGGTGCGCCTGCTGCCGGACTGGGCGGAGGCCGCGACCCATGCCAACCCGGTGTTCTACATGGTCAATGCCTTCCGCTACGGCCTGCTCGGCGTGAGCGACGTCCGTCTCTGGGTGTCGTTCGCGCTGATGGGCGCGTTCGTGGTGGGGCTCGCCGTGCTGGCCCTGTGGCTGCTCAGGCGTGGCGTGGGCCTGCGCTCCTAGTCGTCGCGCGGACGGCGGTGGCTGCACCCGCGCCGCGCGTCGCGGTAGATTCGCCATCAACCGACCGTGCCGGTCGCCCAGACAGGGAGTTCGAATGTCCGCCACCCGTTCCCGCGTGCTGACCCTTGCCGTGCTGGTCGCGCTGTCCGCCTGCAGTGGGTCCGATCGCGCGCCCGCCGCGGATGCGACCGCCGCGGCACCGGCGCCCGCCGCCGCCGGCGGCGACGCACCCGCGGCGGAGGATGCCCGCACCGGCGATCCCGGCGCCACCGGCAGCACGCCAGGCGGCGGCACCGACGGGATGCGCGACAAGGGTGGCGAGCCGGTCCCGCTGGTCGCCTTCGACCCCGCGAGCGTGCCGCCTGCGGCCAACGCGCCGGGCGCCCTGCCGGTGTTCTCGCTGCCGCGCGGCTACGCCGTCACGGAGGGTCCGCAGGTGCGCACCTTCGCCCGCTTCCCGTTCCGGCTCGGGAACGGCGTGCACTGGGTCGAGGGACCCAGCTGGTCCTCGCGGATCAGCGTCGACGACGACGCCTTTCCGGACAAGGACTATTCCTCGCTGGAGGTGCGTCGCAACATCGAAGCCGTCCTGCAGCAGGCGGGCGCGACGCGTGTCTACGATGGCCTGCTGCAGCGGGACATCTATTACGGCTCGGTCGAGGACGAGATCGGCAGCGGGTTCATCGATGTCGTCAACCACGAGGTCGACACGCCGACCAGCGTCTTCGTGATCCGCCATGGCGATCGCACGGTGTGGATCCAGGCCGTGTACGACACCCAGGCGGCCGGGGTGGTGGCAATGGAGTCCAGGCCGTTCCAGGCCACGTCGCGCTGGTCGGACGACTTTCCCCACCTGGCGCTTCCCGCCGGCTACGAGCGCCGCAACACCCCGCTGCAGCGCGACTTCGACGCCTTCCCGTTCTGGACGGGCACCGCGTTCGAGGAGGTGGAGGGCAAGGCCTACGCCGTCGACTTCGCCGCCGACGAGGACGCCAATTCCATGCACGAGGTGCGTCGCAACCTGGAAGCGATGATGGAGGAGGCCGGTGGCGTGCTGGTGCACGCGGGACCGGTGCCCCGCGACCAGTCGGACGCCATCCCGTTCGAGCGCAAGAGCCCTTACGGAAACGCCGCGAGTTACAACTGGACCGAAGGCGAGCGCAGCACATGGCGCGTCGACCTCGACGGCGGCCGCCAGGTCTGGGTGCATGCGCGGCTGGACCCGCGCTCAGCCGGCTGGGTGGTGCTGGAGCGCACGGGTTTCGTGCAGACCGCGGCGCTGTTGCCGGCCGACGCATTGAAGAACCAGATCGAGGCCTCGGGTCGGGTCGCGATCCAGGTCAACTTCGCGGTCGACAAGGCGGAAATCCTCCCGGAGTCGCGGCCGCAGCTGGAGCAGGTGGTGGCGCTCCTGAAGGACGACCGCGGGCTGCGGCTGTCGGTCGACGGACACACCGACGCCAGCGGCGATGCCGCACGCAACCGCACGCTGTCGGAAGCGCGCGCGCGCTCGGTGGTGGCGGTGCTGGTCGCATCCGGCATCGCGGCGGACCGCCTGCAGGCGCGCGGCCACGGCGCGGACAAGCCGGTCGCCGACAACGGCAGCGAGGATGGCAAGGCGAAGAACAGGCGCGTGGAGCTGGTGAAGCTCTGAGCCCCGGCATTCGCGGGTGGGCCGACGCCCGGCACCCCCACGCCGTCGGCCGAGCGGCCGACGGCAGGGGCCTGCCTAGGCCGCAGCGGGTGCGTGGTCCGGCAACGCCGCCGTGGGCGACAGCCGGAAGAACGCGCGTGCCGTCGCGGTGGCGTTGGCGGCGGTGACCGCCAACGCTTCGCCGCGGTCGCGGGCCAGTGCCGCCACGATGTGTGGCAGGTACATCGGCTCGTTGCGGCGGTGCGCGGGCTTCGGATCCAGGTCGCGCGGCAGCAGGTAGGGCGCGTCGGTCTCGACCATCAGCCGGTTCGCCGGGATCGTCTTCACCAGCTCGCGCAGGTGCTGGCCGCGGCGCTCGTCGCACAGCCAGCCGGTGATGCCGATGTGCCAGTCGCGGTCCAGGCAATCGAACAGCTCGCGCCGGGTGCCGGTGAAACAGTGCACCACCGCCGGGCCCAGCCGGCCTTCGAACTCGCGCATCACCGCCACGAAGTCGTCGTGCGCCTCGCGCTGGTGCAGGAACACCGGCTTGCGGGTGTCCACCGCGATCTGCAGCTGGCGTTCGAACGCGCGCTTCTGCGCGTGGCGCGGCGCCAGGTCGCGGAAATAATCCAGCCCCGCCTCGCCCACGGCGACCACCTCGGCACTGGCATGCAACGCGCGCAGCTCGGACTCGCATTCGGCGGTGAATTCGAGGGCATGGTGCGGGTGCACGCCGGCCGTGGCATACAGCACGCCCGGGTGCCGGCGCGCCAGGTCCAGCGCCCTCGGCGAGTCGGCCCGGCTCGCGCCGGTGACCACCATCTGCACGACCCCGGCCGTGCCGGCACGCGCGAGCACCGCGTCGCGGTCGCCGTCGAAGCTTTCGTGGGTGAGGTTGGCGCCGATGTCGAAGAGATCCATGCCACCAGTCTAGCGGGGGCGCCTGCGTATCCTTGCGGCGATGCCCCGTGCCGCGTATCCGATCGACCCGCTGCTGCCCGAGGTGCTGGCCAGCCTGGCCCTGCACCCGCGGCTGGTGCTGGAGGCCCCGCCCGGGGCCGGCAAGACCACGCAGGTCCCGCCGGCCCTGCTGCGCGCGCCGTGGCTGGGCGCGCAGCGCATCGTGATGCTGGAACCGCGCCGCGTGGCTGCGCGAGCCGCGGCGGCGTACATGGCCGCCCAGCTGGGCGAGGCGGTCGGTGCGACGGTCGGCTACCGGATCCGCTTCGACCGTCGCGAGTCCGCGCACACGCGGATCCTGGTGGTCACCGAAGGCATCCTCACCCGCATGCTGCAGGCCGACCCGATGCTCGACGGCGTCGGCGCGCTGCTGTTCGACGAGTTCCACGAGCGCCACATGGCCGGCGACCTGGGTCTGGCGTTGGCGCTCGACGTGCAGGCGGGCCTGCGCCCCGACCTGCGCATCGTGCTGATGTCGGCCACGCTCGACGGCACGCGCCTGGCAGGCTGGCTGGATGCGCCGCGGCTGGTGAGCGCGGGGCGCGCCCATCCGGTGGCCGTGGCGGCGTTCCCGGCGCGCCGCGAGGAAGCGCCGCCCCTGCAGCTGCGGCGCGCGGTCGTGCATGCCGTCGTGCACCATCCCGGCGACGTGCTGGTGTTCCTGCCCGGGCGCCGCGAGATCGCCCGCGCCCGCGCCGCGCTCGCCGGCGCCGCCGAACTGGCCGGGGTCGAGGTGCTGGAGTTGCACGGCGAGTTGGCCATGGAGCGCCAGGTCGAGGTGTTGCAGCCGCGTGCGCCCGGCGACGGCACCCCGGCACCGCGGCGGGTGGTGCTGGCCACCAACGTGGCGGAAAGCAGCGTCACCCTGCCCGGCGTGCGCGTGGTCATCGACAGCGGCCTGGCACGCGAGCCGCGCTTCGACCCGAACAGCGGATTCGCGCGCCTGGACGTGGTCGCCATCGCGCAGGCCTCGGCAGACCAGCGTGCCGGCCGCGCCGGCCGTGTCGCGGAGGGCTGGGCCTACCGGCTGTGGCCGACGTCGCAGCGCCTCGAGCCGCAGCGGCGGGCGGAGATCACCCAGGTCGACCTGTCCGGGCTGGCGCTGGAGCTGGCGGCGTGGGGCAGCGACGCGTTGCGCTTTCTCGATCCACCACCGGTGGGGGCCTTGGCGGCCGGCCGCGACCTGCTGCAGCGGCTCGGCGCGATCGACGGTGCGGCGTTGACCGCGCTGGGCCATCGCATGCTGGCGCTGGGTGCGCATCCGCGCCTGGGTGCCCTGCTGCTGTCGGCGCCGGAGGGTCCGTCCCGCGCGCTGGCCTGCGACCTGGTGGCGCTGGTCGAAGCGCGCGACCCGCTGGCTGGCACGGCCGGTGGCGGCGCACGCACCGACGCCTTTGCGGCGCAGTGGCAGGCGCTGGCCGCCTTCCGCGGCGGCCGGCCACCGCGCGATGCGCGCACCGGCGCACTGGCCGCCATCGACGCCGCGGCGATGCAGTGGCGAAAGCGCCTCGGCGAATCGGCGCGTTCGCCTGGATCGGTCCCCGCGCATCGGCTCGGTGACCTGCTGGCCCAGGCATTTCCCGACCGCATCGCGCGCCGCCACCCCACCGACGTGCGCCGCTACCAGCTCGCCAGCGGGCGTACCGTCCGCCTGTTCGACGACAGCGCACTGGTCGGCGAGCCGTGGCTGGTGGCGACCGAGCTGCGCCACGAGGCCCGCGATGCGCTGCTGCTCCGCGCCGCCCCGCTCGACGAGGGCACCCTGCGGCGCTCGTTCGCGCCGTCGTTCAGCGACCGCGACGAGACCCGATGGGATGCCGCGCGCCGCGCGCTGGTGTGCGAGCGCGTGCAGCGCTTCGAGCGTATCGTCCTCGACAGCCGCCCCAGCGGCCGCGCGGACCCCCTGGCGGCCGCGCAGGCGCTGACCGATGCCGTCGCCACGCTCGGGCTGGACGTGCTGCCCTGGCACGACGCGCTGCGCGCGTGGCGCGTCCGCGTGCAGTCGCTGCGTGCCTGGATGCCGGAGGCCGGCCTGCCGGACCTGTCCGACGCCGCGCTCCTCGCCACGCGCGACGACTGGCTCAGGCCCTGTTTCGCTGGCGTCGCGCGCCTCGACGCGGTGCCGCCCCAGGCCCTGGCCGATGCGCTGCAGTCACGCGTGGACGGCGCCCTGCAACGACGGCTCGAGACGCTTGTCCCGCGTACGGTGGCGGTCCCCTCCGGCATGTCGCGGGCGATCGCCTATGCACTCGACGCCGATGGCCTGCCGCTGCCGCCGGTGCTGGCCGTCAAGCTGCAGGAACTGTTCGGACTGGGCGACACGCCGCGCATCGTCGACGGGCGCGTGCCGCTGACGCTGCACCTGCTGTCGCCCGCTGGACGGCCCTTGCAGGTCACCGGCGACCTGCGCGGCTTCTGGGAGCGCACGTATCCGGACGTGCGTCGCGAGATGAAGGGGCGCTATCCGCGCCATCCCTGGCCGGAAGACCCCTGGCAGGCCACCGCGACCCACCGCGCCAAGCCCCGCGCCCGCTGAGACTGGAGCCTCGCCGCCATGGCGTGCACGCGCTGCGGTCGGCGATCCTGCCTGCGGTTCAGCTGGCCGACGGCCTCCGATCACGCTGGAACGACGGGCCGGTGCCGAAACTGCCCCGTCAACGCACCGGCCAACCGCCGGCATCAGACTCGACGAGGACTTCCCATGTACAAGTACGACACCCTGACCGACAAGGCCCTCGAGATCGTGAGCCAAGTCGGCGACAGCCTCAAGAATTCCATCCCGGACACCGCGGGCAAGTGGCTGCAGACCGGCGCCGCGCTGGGCATGGCCAAGACCGGCACCAAGGTGGCCGGCGCGATGATCCGTCGCAACCCGGCCATGGCGGTCGCCGCCGCCGCCGGCGCCGGACTGCTGTGGTTCGCGGCCCGTCGGCAGCAGAAGAAGTCGGAGCGCGGCGCCATCGAAGGCCGCGCCACCCGTGTCGAAGCGCGCCGGGCCGGCACGGCCCCGCGCAAGCGGGCGGCGAGCAAGCGCGCCAGCCGCACGACCACCAGCCAGGACTGACCCCGGCGCCACCAGTGGATCGAACGCGCCGGCGATTGCCGGCGTCCTCGTATCCGGGTGCGGCTAGTGCACGCCCACCGTGGCCGGCGCCTCGGGCAGCTCGACGATGAAGCGTGCGCCGCCGCCATCGCGGTCCTCGTACCAGAGCTGGCCACCGGCAGTCGCCACGATCTGCTTGGCCAGT
>DATINB010000550.1:0-6064 GCA_035474775.1 Luteimonas sp. | reverse complement strand
GTCGCGGACGGACTGGTCATATCGGAGCTTGCAGCCCGATCAGGTGCTCATCATCAAGGATTTCATCCTCGACGACATGGCCGCGGCCGATACGCGCCGGGTCGACGTGCCGTCACCATCTGCGGGGATCGTCGGTCGCGTCGACGCAGGGAACGGAGTGGTCGACATACTGGAAGCGCGAAGCGAGCGGCTCATCGCGCGCATCCGGCATCTCGGGCCCATTGCGGTGTCGCGGGGCGACGCGGTCGCCTACGGCCAGTCGTTGGGGACGCAGAACAACATCGGTCTTCCGGCATCCGCCGGCAGGCAGGTCCACCTCGAGATGGACACGCGCGAGTACCAGCAGCTCGACCATTACATCCGCGACCTGGTGGACGGCCGCTTGCCGGTGCAGGCCGAGCACCGCCTCGGCGTGCCGCCGCGCGCCGTGCTCGACGATGGCGTGCAGCGCGTGGGCGAACGCGGTGCGCGCGTGGCGGCCGTCCAGCAGGCGCTGGTCGCCGGAGGCTTTCGCGGCGTCGGGGACACCCCGATCGAAGTGGACGGTGTCTACCGGCTTTCGATGCAGGGCGCGGTCCTCGCCTTCCAGCATGCGCACGGGGTAGCGCAATCCGGCGACATCGATGCGGCGACCTGGCGCGCGGCTCTGGACCTGACGCTGGGCAAGCCGATCCTTCCACCGCCGGTGATCGAGGGCACTTCGCGTCCCACCTTGCCGCGTGCGTTCGATGCGCTGTTCGACCAGATCAGGGGCCACGTGGGCGCCCTCGACGCCGAACGCGGGCGCCCCTTCGATGCCGGCAGCGAGCGCATGACCTACGCCCTGCTGAGCCTGGCCGCGGAACGCCGGCTGCTGTCGGTGGACCAGGTCGCGTTCAGCGTGGCCACGCCCAGCCGGGATGCGGCGTCGCGTGTATTCCTGGTCCAGGGCCGCCCGGGCGATCCCGCGCACCAACGCGCGTCGATGGCCACGGTCGAAGCGATCGCCACGCCGGTCCATGGCTCGCTCACGCGACTGCAGGCCATGGACCCGCATCGGTCCGCTGCAGTCGAACCGCACCTGCGCCATGTGCAGGGAACCGGGGTGGCCGGGATGTCCCGCGAAATCTGACACGGCTCATGGCGACAGTCGGAAGACGCCGGAGTGACCGCCCGGGCGTCGGGTGACGGCCTGGCAGGCGAGCGGGCCCGGCCTCAGTTGCCGCCATCGTCGCGTGAGGACTGCACCTTGTCCTCGCGATCCTGCCCGTCGCGCCGGTCGTTGCGCTGCTGGTCCTGGTTGGCGTATTGCCCTTGCAGTCCCTGCTGGTCGTGCGGGACCTGGCTCGATTCCTGCGGCTGGCTGCCTGGTTTGGCCCCTGCGGATGACTGGCGCGACCGTGCGGGATCCTCGTTCTTGCCGCGCGGCGTGTTCGGGTTGTGGTTGGTCATCATGCGTGCTCCGTTGTCGTGGTGTCGCCCGGTCTGCGGGCCTCGGCCGCGATGCGGGGGTATCCGCCCGCGCACCGGTGTGCGTGACGCTAACCCATGCGGCATCAAGGCTTCGACCACTCGCCATGACGCCAGCGCCAATGCCGCGCGATCCGCGCTGTCCACGGCGGCACGCGACCCGTTCCCGCGGCGCGGCCGATGCGTCAGAAGGCCGCGGACTGTGGGGTCTCGATCAACTCGGCCAGGTCGAACCCCTGTTCGCGTGCGCGGGCGAGAAACGCTTCGCGCATCGCCGGCTCGATCCGCGGCGTACGGGACAGCAGCCACAGGTAGCGACGGTCCGGGCTGCCGACCAGCGCAGCCGAGTACCCGGAATCGATGTGGATGATCCAGTAGTCGCCCTTGGTGAACGGAATCCAGCGCAGCCCCTGTGGCAGGAAGGTGACCTCCAGGCGGCTGTTGCTGGCGTCCACGGCAGTGGCCTCGCCGACGGCCTCCTGGCGTTCGCCGCGGCCGTCGATGGCGCGGTTGACGACGCGGATATTGCCGTCGTCCTGGAGGGCGTATTCGGCCGTGATGTCGGTGTAGTCCTCGGGCTCATGGCGCATCGGCAGGCGCGCGATCTCATACCAGAGACCCAGGTAACGCGGCAGGTCGATCGACGGGACGGTGGCGAGGTCGGAATGGCGCATCGTGGCGGGCTCCACTGGGGGCCATCAGTGTTGGCCGGCGGGGATGAACCGGTGGTGTGCAAGGCCGGCCTTGCGAGCGATCGCCAGTGCCGTTCCGCCTTCGTGACGGGCATCCAGCTTCCACGGCGGGCAAATCGTAGACTTCCGTTGCTGCGCAAGGATGTGCAGCCTGCGCAGCGGCCACGCGCGCAGTCACCGGGCTGCCGTGCGGGCGAACGGCCGCCGGACATGCGCAGGACGCGACCGATGGGCAGATGGATTCCGGCCGGCCTGGCCGTCGTCGCACTCGCAGCTTCCGCGCAGGGCGTGTACCAACCCGTGCCGCGCAGCAACGACCCGTTCGTGTTCTGCACGGAGGGCGCGTACCGACTGCCGGCGGAGGCCATCCGGCATTGCTGGCAGCCAGTCGATCCACGCAGCGGCACCTGGGTGTACACCTGCTGGGACTATTGCAACGCCTCCGGCTGCCCGCCGGTCAACACGGTCACGCTGGGTCAGTACGCGCTGCTGTGCCCGGTCGGCGGCGGCCGCGATATCGACTGGACGGGCCGGGTACCGGCCAACATGACGCCGTTCTGGCATTGAGCGCATGGCCGGCGCGTTCACGCGCGCGCGCCTAGGGTGGCGGCGGCACTTGCGCCGTGACCGGGAGATTGCGATGGGCGACAACCAGCAACGTGACGCGGGAAGCGCGGCAGCCGAGCACCCGCACGGGCAGGGCGGTTCCCCCGGCGCGGCCCGGCCTGCGGACGACGACCGGGACAGCGTCGCGAGTCGTGAGGGCGCCGGCGGTGCCGGAGCGGATGGCGTGCACGGCGTGGATCCGAAGGCGGGGTTGCAGCGCGAGGTCGGCGACATCGAAGCCGATGATCCGCAGGACGGCAGCCTCCCGGGCCGGATGGGTGGCGGCCTTGCAGGCGGCTGATCGAGCCGGGCGGCGAGGCCACCCCGACCCGGGCACGAACGGCGGCACGATGGACGCGCAGCGCGCGAAGGGTACCGGGGCGCACGGGGGTTCGCCGACATGAAGCATGCGCACCTCGCATTCGGGAGCGAATTCCAGGTCCACATGGCCGTCGGCCAGGTGCAGGCCGCGGAAATGACGCTCGCGCCGGGTGCACAGGAGGGCGGGGCGGACAACCGACACCAGGGCGCCGACCAGTGGCTGTACGTGGTGGCCGGCTGCGGCGTGGCGGTGGTGGACGGGCGCGAGCAGGGCCTGCAGCCCGGCAGCCTGATCGTCATCGAACGGGGCGAGCGTCATGCCATCCGCAACACCGGCGACGCGCCGTTGAAGACGCTGAACCTGTACACGCCACCGGCCTATGACGTCGATGGCGAGCCGCTGCCTCCCGGCAAGCCCTGAGCCCGCGTCGTCCGGGCATCGCGCCGGATGCCCGCCACCGCGGCCGGCAGGGAGGGCGGTGCGATAATCGACGGCTGTCCACGGGAATGCCGAGTCGATGCCCACACTGCCGCCCGACACACGCTCCTTCGATGTCGTGATCATCGGTGGCGGTGCCTCGGGCACGCTGGTTGCGATCCACCTGCTGCGTGGCGCGGCGGGTACGCCGCCACGCATCGCGCTGCTGGAACCGAGCGGCACGCCCGGCCGCGGCGTGGCCTATTCGACCTCGAGACCGGAGCACCTGCTCAATGTGATCTCGGCCAAGATGAGCGCCTTCGACGCCGATCCCGCGCATTTCGTCCGTCATCTGCTGGCGCAGGACCCGGGGGCACAACGCGGGCCCGCGGTCGCACCCGGTGCGCCGGCCCTCGCGGCGGCACGGATCGCCGCCGGCTTCGCGCCGCGCAGGGCCTATGCGCGTTACCTGCAGGACACGCTGGCGGCGTCGCCCGGCGCCGGGGACGTCGTGCACGTCGATACCGCCGCGGTCGACATCGAGCCGTCCGCCCTTGGCCATGCCGTGGTGCTGGCGTCGGGCATGCGTCTGCATGCGCGCAGCGTGGTGCTGGCAGTGGGCAACGAGGCGCGGGCACTGCCGCTGCGCGCCACGGACGTGCATGGCACGGCGCGGGTCGTCGATGCCTGGGACTACGAGTCGGTGGCCGCGATCGACGCCGCCGCCGATGTCTGCATCGTGGGCTCCGGCCTGAGCATGGTCGATGCGGTGATGACCCTGGCCAACGGAGGCCATCGCGGCCGCATCCAGGTGCTCTCCCGTCATGGGTTGACCCCGCTGGCGCACGCCGAGGCGGGCGGCCAGGCCGTGGATGTCCGCGCCCTGGAGCCACTGTCGATGCGCGCGCGCATGCGCGCCCTGCGTACGCTCGCTCGCGGGAACCAGGCCCGCGGCCTGCCCTGGCAGTGGACGCTGGACGCGGTGCGCCACCACACCCAGGACCTGTGGTTGCACGCCAGCGAGCGCGAGCGCGCGCGGTTCCTGCGTCATGCCGCGCGGGTGTGGGACATCCACCGTCATCGCATCGCGCCTTCGGTGGCGGCGACGCTGCAGCGGCTGTCCGCGTCCGGCCAGCTGCAGGTGCACGCCGGTCGCGCGCTCGCGCTGCACGCCGACGGCGCGACGATGACGCTGCGCGTCAGGCCGCGTGGCGGGTCACGGGAGCAGGCACTCGACGCGCAGGTGATCGTCAACGCCACCGGTATCGAGACCGCCTTCGCACGCGGCCGCAGACCGCTCCTGGGCGCGCTGGCGGCCCGCGGCAGCGTACGCGCCGGCCCGCAGGGGCTCGGGCTGGCCACCGCCGCCGACGGCACGCTGCTCGACCGCGAGGGCCATGCGCAGCCGGGCCTGTTCGCGCTGGGTGCCCTGCGCATCGGCGAGCTGTGGGAAACCATCGCCATCCCCGACATCCGCGGCCAGGCGGCGGCGGTCGCCGGGGCGGTGCATGCACGGTCGGCCGGACAGGCGCGCCACAGCGGTCACGGCGGCGACGATGCGCCGGTGTCGGGCAGCGCGGACGCAGGCGGAGGAAGCGGCGTCCGGTAGGGTTCGCGCTGCAGGACGTGCCGCGCCGCCTGCTCGACGCCGGCGTCGAGGTCCTGCAGCAGTTCGACCGTACCGGCGACACGCATCGCGATGGCGATGCCGTCGCGCCACAGCACCCGGGCCCCCGCCAGGCGCGGCACGCGGGGGCCGGCCAGCAGGGTGCCGGTGAGGTTGAGCGGATCGATCGCCGACAGGTCGACGAGCTCACCGGTCGGCGCGCGGTTGCGCATGCCGCGCAGCGCGCCGATCGCCTCCGGCAAGGCGAACTGCTCACCCGCCAGGCCGGCGATGAAGCGGCCGCCGCGCACGTCGCCGCGCGCCTCCAGGCGATGGTAGGTGCGCAGCAGGGAGCGCCAGGGCGGCAGCCACGGGGCCTCGCGTTCCAGCACGCGCCAGCCGACCACGCCGTAGCGGCGCAGCAGGGTGCGCGCCACGTGTTCGAGTGCGTCGCCATCCGGCGCCGCGGCGGGCCCGGCATGGGCGCCTGCCGCGCCCGCACCGGCGACGTGGCCGGCGACGTGGCCGGCGTCCCGGCGGGTGAGCGACCAGCGGCCGGCGTCGGCGATGCCGAACAGCGGTCGGCGGCGGCCCTGGCGCGCCGAGGTGGCGGGCCGTTTCGACGGCGGCAGCAGCAGCGCGCGCAGGCCGGCGAAGCTGTCGCAGTGCACGCGGCCGCGCGCCACGCACTCGGCCAGCGCGTCCTCCAGCTCGGTCTGCAGCAGGCGCGTACCGGCCAGGAGGTCATCGAAGAACGAGGCGCCGTGTGCCGCGAGGTGATCGACCACGCGTTGGGCGCGCGTGGTCAGCGTGGCCGGGCCGTCGTCGTCGCGCGCGGACAGTGCCGACCAGGTCGCCAGCCGCGCGCGCGGCAGCAGCACCAGCGGCGTGGCACGCAGCGATCCCACGCGGCTGCCGTCCAGGTCGGCGGGGGACGCTCCTCGCAACCGTGCCCACGCGGTGCGGCCGCTG
>DATINB010000549.1:0-2933 GCA_035474775.1 Luteimonas sp. | reverse complement strand
GCCCGGGGCCCGCTGCCGTCGTCGACCGTCAGTCCGGGGCGCCGCGGTGGATCTGGAAACCTGCGAACGACTGGCTCACCGGCATCAGTTCGATCCGGTTGACGTTGAGGTGGGGGGGCAGGTTGGCCACCCACCACAGGGTCTCCGCGATGTCGGCCGCCACGATCGGCTGCGCGCCCCGGTACAGCGCGTCGGACGCGGACTGGTCGCCGCGGGTGCGGACCAGGGTGAACTCGGTTTCGGCCAGACCGGGTTCGATGGCGGTCACGCGCACGCCGGTGCCGTGCAGGTCGGCGCGCAGGCCCAGCGAGAACTGGGTGACGAACGCCTTGGTCGCCCCGTAGACGTTGCCGCCCGCGTATGGGTAGCGCGCCGCGATCGAACTGATGTTGAGGATCGACCCACGGCGCGCCACCAGGGTCGGCAACACCGCGTGGGTCAGCATGACCAGTGCGGTGACGTTGGTGTCGATCATCTGTCGCCACTGTCCGAGGTCGGCGCCCTGCGCGGGCGCCGTACCCAGCGCCAGCCCCGCGTTGTTGACCAGCGCGTCGATGCCACGCAGGTCCTCGGGCAGCGCGTCCAGCGCGGCGTGCATGGCGTTGGCGTCGCGGATGTCGAACGCAAGCGGATGGACGCAGGCCCCGTGCGCATCGACCAGGCGGTCCAGGCGGTCCTGGCGCCGCCCGGTGGCGATCACGCGCCAGCCACCGGCGGCGAAGCGCTCCACGGCTGCGGCACCGAATCCGGAGGTGGCGCCGGTGATCAGGATGGTCGAGGTCATGGCAGGAGTCTAAGCGGCCCGTGGGCGGGGTTGGCGTCCACGGATCAGTCCGAAGCCGCCCGGCGCGCGTCATCCGCCCCGGCAGCCCGCACCGCCACGTCCGCGGCATCGCGGCCGCCCGGTCCGCATCCCTCGTCTGCTGGCCTCCGGGCCCGCGGCGACTGCACCGGCGGCGCCGGTTTCGGGGTCCGTGCATCCGGGGGCAGCGGCGCGCCGGCATCGTCCGCCGCACCGCCCGTTGCCGGGCGACGGTTGCCGGCGCGGTCCGCTCTCGGCTCGGTCGCCGCACGGCGCCGCCCGGTCGAACCCTTGCCCGAGGTCCGTGCCTTGGTGGCGCGGTGCTTCTTCAGCATGTCCTCGGCCAGCACCACCTCTTCGGACAGGATGCCGGCTGCCTTGGCGATGGCGATGCGGGCCTCGGCCCGGTTCTCGTCGGGATTGGCCTGCAGCAATTCACGGATCGCCTCGCGCACCGCGGAGTCCGCGTTGCGCTTGAGCTTGATGTCGTCCGCCTGGCGGAACAGTGACAGCAGTGCATCGACGACGGGTTTGATCAGAGCGGCTTCGATGGCCATGGTGCGTCTCCCTTGGGCACGCAGTCTGGCGACCGGGCTTCTCATCCGTCGCGACCTTCGCCGAGTCGCCGGGTGACGCGCGTCACAAACTCACCGGCCGGTTACTTCGCCTTGATTGCCAGCGCCGGGAGACCGCCATTGCCGAGCTTCTGCTTGGCCTCGGCAAGGTCCGTGGCCGTGCCGTACGGCCCCATGCGCACGCGGTACATCGCCCGCCCGTCGATCTGTGCGGCTTCGACCCGCGCGCTGAGTCCGAGCAGCGCGATCCGCGCCTTCAGCGCCTCGGCGTCCCCGGACTCTCCGAACGAACCGGCCTGGAGGATGTAACGCGCGCCGTCCGCCTGCGTGGCGGGTCCTGCGGGCGTGGCCGGCACGGCCGGCGCGGTCGCCGTCGACGGGCTCGCCGCGACGGCGTCCGGGCGTGCCGGGTCGGCCGCATCCGGGTTTGCCGGCTCCGGCAGGGCAGCGGGCTTGCGGGCCTCCTCGGCGCGCGCGCTGGCCGCCAGCTCGGCGTCGGTCATGGCCACTTCCTGGCCGGGCAGCAACGTATAGAAATCGTACTGGGTCTGCTCCGCGGCGTCGTCGGCGTCGTCCGGGCCACGGCCGGTGGCTGCCGGGGGGCGCGGATCCGCATCGGGCGCGACCGCATCGTCGCCGTCGCTCGTCGCCACCGCCGGCTCCGCGTCGGGGTTCGGACTGGGCCGGAAGAATCCGTCGCCGGCGCCGGAGCGCAGCAACTTCGGGGCCGCCAGGACCACCACGATGGTCAGCACGATCCCCAGGACCATCCAGGCCCAGCCCGGCAATCCGCCGTTCCCACCGCCGCTGCGCCGCGCCTGCGACCTTCCCCGCTTGACTGCCACCTACATCGCCTCCGGTGCGTTCACGCCAACCATGGCCAGCCCGTTCGCCAGCACCTGCCGGGTCGCCAGCGCCAGCACCATGCGTGCGTCGCGGACGACCTCGTCGTCCACCAGGAACTGGTGGCCGTTGTAATACGTCTGGAATGCCTGTGCCAGGTCATGCAGGTAGGTCGTCAGCATGTGCGGTTCAAGCTGGACGGCTGCCGCCTCCACCACCTCCGGCCAGCGCGACAGCTCGATCAGCAGGTCGCGCGTGGCCGCGTCGGCGGTGTCCGGCGCCTGCGCCAGGCCGCGCCCGGCATCATGCGCCATGCCGCGCTCACGCAGCTGCCGCAGCAGGCCGCAGATGCGCGCGTGCGAGAGCTGCACGTAGTACACCGGGTTGTCGAGCGACTGGCTGCGCGCGAGGTCGATGTCGAACACCAGCTGCGAGTCCGGCTTGCGCGCCACCAGGAACCAGCGCGTGGCATCGCGCCCGGCCTCGTCGATCAGGTCGCGCAGGGTCAGGTAGCTGCCGGCACGCTTGGACAGTTTCACTTCCTCGCCGCCGCGCATCACCGTCACCATCTGGTGCAGCATGTACTCGGGGTAGTTGGCGGGGATCCCGGCATCGAGCGCCTGCAGGCCCGCCTTCACCCGCGCCAGGCTGCCGTGGTGGTCGGCGCCCAGCTCGGTGATGGCGCGCGCGTAGCCACGCTGCCACTTCGACAG
>DATINB010000548.1:0-1799 GCA_035474775.1 Luteimonas sp. | reverse complement strand
CGAGACCGCGCCCTGCAGCACGTATTGGATCAGCAGGGGCACGGCGAGCGTGAGCCCGGCGATGAAGCCGCCGCCCGGCGCGTTGTGGCCGCGCAGGAACAGGAAGATGGAGACCACCAGCGTGAGCGGGAACAGGATCTGCGCGAGGTCGGCCGGAATCGGCAGCTTGATCGGCGGGCCCGGCATCACCGTGTCCGGTGCCAGGCGCGCGCGCCGCAGCATGGCGTGCACGACCAGCGCGGCGATGGCGAACACGGTGATCTCGCCGAAGGTGTCGAACCCGCGGATGTCGACCAGGATCACGTTGACGACGTTGCGGCCCCAGGCTTCCGGCAGCGCCAGCGCCAGCATGGCTTCGCCGACCCCCTGCGAGGGCCGCGTCATCATCGCGTAGGCCAGCGCGGCGATGCCGCCGCCCGCCGCCAGCGCCAGCATGCCGTCCCGCACGCGGCGCCCACGACGACTGGCCGGGGGCGAATCGTCCGGCAGGTAGTGCAGGCCGAGCAACAGCAAGGACAGGGTCACCATCTCCACCAGCAGCTGGGTCAGCGCCAGGTCGGGTGCGGACGACACCACGAACACCAGGCTGACCCCGAGCCCGACGCCACCCGAGACCATCACCGCCAACGTGCGCTGGCGGTACAGCGCCACCACCGACACGCTGCAGGCCACCACCACCAGCCACAGCAGCCAGCCGAGCAGCGGCATCGGTTGCAACGTCGCGGCCGTCATGGTCGCGACATCCGCGCCTGCGTGCGTAGACGCCGACAGGCCCCTGGCGACGAACGGTGCCGCACCGGCCGCGACCGCCACCAGCACCAGCCAGAACATGCTGCGCTGCATGCTGCCGTTGACCACGGTGTGCGTGAAGCGCCGCGACATGCGGAACAGGGCCTCGATGTTGAGGTGGAACAGCCGCTTGCCGAGCGAGCGCACCACGGTGGCGTGCAGGTCCAGCAGCTGGCGCAGGCCGAGATACAGCAGCACTCCGGCCAGCACGCCACCGATGCTCATCAGCAGCGGCAGGTTGACGCCGTGCCAGACCGCCAGGTCGTAGGCGGGCAGTGCGTCGCCCAGCACGCCGCGCGCCGACAGTGCCAGCACCGGCGCGATCGTCCAGGCCGGCGCGATGCCGACGGAGAGGCAGGCCAGCACCAGCACGCCCACCGGGATGCGCATCCAGCGCACGGGTTCGTGCACCTCGCGCCCGACGTCACGCGGGCCCTCGCCGAAGAAGGTGTCGTGCACGAAGCGCAGGCTGTAGGTCACCGCGAGCGCCGCAGCCACGAAGGCGACGCCCGGAACCAGCCAGCGCATCGCGCCGCCGCCGCCGACCTGGAGCGATTCGGCGAAGAACATCTCCTTGGACAGGAAGCCGTTGAGCAGCGGGATGCCGGCCATCGCCAGCGCCGCCACGATCGCCAGCGCACTGGTCACCGGCAACAGGCGCCGCAGGTTGCCCAGCCGGCGCATGTCCCGCGTGCCCGTTTCGTGGTCGATGATGCCGGCGGCCATGAACAGCGACGCCTTGAACGTCGCATGGTTGAGCGTGTGGAACAGCGCGGCGACCACCGCGAGCGGCGTGGACAGTCCGAACAGCAGGGTGATCAGCCCGAGGTGGGAGATCGTGGAATACGCCAGGACGCCCTTGAGGTCGTGCTGGAAGATGGCGTTCCAGGCCCCCACCAGCAGCGTGATGGCACCCACCGAGGTGACCACGTAGAAGAACAGGTCGGTGCCGGCCAGTGCCGGATGCAGCCGCGCGAGGAGGAACACCCCGGCCTTGACCATGGTCGCCG
>DATINB010000547.1:0-4087 GCA_035474775.1 Luteimonas sp. | reverse complement strand
CCCAAGACGACAGCGTGCCGCCGCCGCTCATCGGGTGTTGGCCGGCGCGGTGCCCGCCGCGGCCGGCGCCGGCCGGTTCGCCGCGGCTGCGGTTGGGCCGCCCGGCGGTGCCGTCGTGGCGGCTGGCGCCCGTGCAGGCGGCACCACGCGCACGTGGTCGCCATCGGCGAGGAAGCCCACGCCCTGGGTCACCACGCGCTGGCCGGGCGCCAGCCCGGCCCGGACCTCGACGTGACCGGCGTCCTTGCCCCCCTGCTCGATGCGCGTCAGGTGCACCACGTTGGCCGCGTCGACGGTGAACACCACCGGGAATCCGTCGCGCAGCACCACCGCGGAGGCCGGCACCGTGGGCACCGCGCGCGAGCCGGTGCTGATGCGGCCTTCCAGGAACGTGCCCGGCTGCAGGCCGGCCGGCGCCGGCAGGTCGGCATAGACGGTGCCGGTGCGGGTCTCGGCGTCCACGCCCGGCGACACGGCGCGCACGGTGCCGACCACCGCCTCGCCGTCGCGCGTGCGCAGCTGGATGCGGTTGCCCGGGCGGATGTCGCGCAGCTGCTCGGCCGGCAGTTCGGCGCGCCATTCCAGGCGACCGTCGCGGATCAGGCGCAGCAGTTCGGCACCGGCCGACACCACCTGGCCGGGCTGCACCAGGCGCCTGGAGACGATGCCGTCCGCCGGCGCGCGCAGGTCGGCGAAGCTGCGCCGCAGTGCGGCGGCGTCGCGCGCTGCCCGTGCGGTGCCCACGCGGGCCTCGGCCTGGGTGCGCACCGCGCGCAACTCGTCGACCTGGCCGGCGCTGATGTACTGGTCCGCGACCAGCCGTTGCCCGCGCGCGAGATTGGAGCGGCCGAGGGCGGCGCCCGCTTCGGCTTCGGCCAGTGCCGCGCTGGCCTGCGCGAGGTCGGAATCGAGGGTGCGATGGTCGAGGGTGAGCAGCACCTGGTCGCGGCGCACCGCCTGTCCGACCTCGACGTCGAGCGAGGTCACCCGCAACCCGCTGACCTCGACGCCGAGCTGCATCTCCTCGACCGCCGACACCGGCCCCGATACGGTCACGCCGCTGGCGAGTTGGCGGCGCGCGACCGGCGCGGTGGCCACCGCCATGCCGGGGGCCGCCGCGCCTGCGGCGTCGTCCTCGTCCTTGCCACACGCGGCCAGCACGAGGCACAACACGGTGGCCAGCGCCAGGTGGCGTAAAGACAGGTGCATCGTCGGATCCACGGACTCGGGATTGGCTAGTGTACTGGCAAGTACACTAATTCGGGCGGCGGATCCGGTCGCCCGTCACGGCGGGCGCTGCGGTGGCCGGGCCGAAGGCGGTCCACAGCCGTTCGAACTGGCCGGCGAAGCAGCCGAGCAGATAGGGGTCGCCGCTCACCACCAGGTTCTCGAAGTTGCTGGTGCTGGCGCTGCGGGTCCAGTTGAAGCTGCCGTTCGCGAGCGCTTCGCCGTCGAAGATCGCGAACTTGTGGTGCATGTGGAACGGCGTCGGATCCTCGCGCACGTCGATCCCCGCAGCGGCCAGGCGGGCGACGTCGCTGCCGTCGTCGTGGCGCTTGTCGTTGTCGGTGACCAGGCGGACGCGCACGCCACGGCCGTGCGCGGCCAGCAGGTCGTCGGACAGGCGGTCGTCGGCCACGGTGAACACGCAGACGTCGATGCTCGACCGCGCCGACCGGCACATCGCCTGCAGCTGCCGGAGGCAGGTGGCGCCCGGTGAGAAGTACGCGGTGGTGGCGATCGTCGGGGTGGCGTCGGCCACCGCGAGGTCCAGGGTCTTCACCACCTGCTCGAGCCCGCGCAGCACGGCGAGCGCCGTGTCCGGTCGCGCCACCAGGGCATCGCGGGCGATGGCGAAGGCGCGATTGCGCACGAAGCGCAAGGCGTCCGGCGCGAGGCCGGACACCGCGTCGCGGAGCGCGTGGCGTTCCGCGGTGTCCAGCGCGCCGTCGGCCAGCCAACCGCGCAGCGCACGTTCCAGCGCATCGGGAGGCACCGCCGCCACGTCAGCGGGCCGGCAACGCGAGCCGCTGCTGCACGTCCTCGCGCATGCGCGAGAGGTCCAGCTCCGCCTGGCGGCGCTGCGCCACGCCGTCGGCGTGGATCTGGCGCACGTCCTCGACCGTCCGGATGAGCGTTTCGTGGACGTGCTGCAGCGTCTCCATGTCGATCACGCCGCGCTGGTTGGCGCGTGCCGTGGCCACCGAACTCTCGTGCAGCAGGTCGGCGTTGCGGCGCATCAGGTCGTTGGTGGCCTCGTCGATGGCATCGGCCAGCCGGACCGCGTTCTTCTGTTCCTCCAGCGACAGCTGGATGGCGAACGAGCGCTTCCAGGCCGGGATGGTGATGTCGCGCACGGAGGTGAACTTCTCGACCAGCTGCAAGGCATTGGCCTGGATCATGCGGATCATCGGCAGCGACTGGTCGGCGGCGTGTCGCAGCAGCTGCAGGTCGCCGACGCGCTTCTCGAGCAGGCGCGCCACCCCGCCGAGGTCCTGCCGACGGGTGCGCAACGTCGGATCCTCCGTGGCCTGCAGCGCCGCGAGCTCGGCTTCCAGTTCCGCCAGCCGCAGCTTCCCGGCGGCGATGTGGACCCCGAGTTCGTGCCGCTCCTCGACCACGATGGCGTGCATGCGGTCGAAGTCGCGGACGCGCTTGCCGAGGTCGTCCTGCTGGCGGGTGACGTCGCGCATCAGCTGGTCGATCTGCTGGTTGGTGGAGCTGAAGCGCTGCACCAGTTCGCCCTTCGAATCGCGCATGCGGTCCAGCAACGGACCCAGCACCGGCAGTCGCGAGCGCCGGCCGAATCCCTGCAGGTTCAGGTTGCGGGCGATGCGGACCACCTCGCCGAGCTTGTCGCCGGTGGCATCGAGGTCGCGGTTGCGCACCTGTTCCAGCAGTTCGCTGGAGAACTGCGTGGTGCGGGTGGCGGCATCGCGACCGTAGCCCTGCACGTCGGCGACCGCCACGCCGGCCAGCGCCGCCCGGACCGCCTCGATGCGCTCGAGGTCGGTCGGCGCCAGGCCCAGCTCGCGGAGCATGGTGTCGTCCGCACGCGGACCCGCGGTGTCGAGCACGATCGGATGGTCGGTCATGGCAGTGGATCCTTGGTTGGCGGGTCGGGCGGTTCTGGAGTCGGTGGTGTGGACGACGGGCGCCGCCACGCAGCGAGCTGGCCGCGCATGGCGGCGTGCAGTGCGACGAGTGCGCGCCCGTCCTCGCTGCGCAGTCTTGCATCGATCGCGAGTGCGGCCTGGTTTCGTTGCCACAGCGGCAGCAGCTCGTCGCGCAGCTGGCGGTGGCGATCCAGCAGGGTGCGCGCGTGCACCAGCATGGCATCGGCCTGCACCGCCGCCAGCAGCGTGCCGTCGGCGATGGCGCGGGCGCGATGATCGGCGGTGGACCGGCCTGCGTCACCACGGTCGCCTGGCGCGGGTGGGCCGGCCGGGTCGCCCATGGGTCGCGCCGGTGCGGGCGCATCCGCCGCGCGCAGGGCCCGCGCCTGCGTCGCCAGGGCGGCCACCGCCATCGCGCAACCGGGCAACCGTGCATGCAGGTCTTCCGCGGCTTCCGCCGCGCGCGCCAGATGCACGCCGATCCGCGACGCGGCGCCGCTGGCGGTCGCTTCCGCCACCAGATCGCGACCCAGCAGGCGTCCCAGCCAGCCGGCGCGTCGCGCGCGCCGCCGGGGGTCGCCGGTGTCCATCGCCTGCACGATGGCGTCGAGCTCCGCGAACAGCGCAGCGGTCGGCAGCGCGGCCAGCGTCGCCAGCAGCACGTCGGGATCGACACGGTCGGCCCCGGCCGCAGGCGCGCAGGTGTCGACGTGGGTCATGGTGGCGGCCTCACTCCGGCACCGGCGTCCCGTCCAGGCCCGCCTGCAACCGGGCCAGCGCTTCGTCCAGGCGGCGCTCCTCGTCGGTCGGCGTGTGCGGTCTGCGCCGTGCTTCGGGACGTGCGGCAAGGCCGGCACGGATCGCGCTGGCGAGATGCAGCAACGCGCGCCCCAGTTCGCCCTGCTGCTGCTGGCTGGCCTGCAATGCGTCGACCAGGCCGTCGAGGGCCACCGGCGCCGCTGGCACCGGTG
>DATINB010000546.1:0-1552 GCA_035474775.1 Luteimonas sp. | reverse complement strand
CGAAGCCGCCGAGGTAGAAATTTTCGAGTTCGGGTTGGGCGCCGGGCAGGCGACCGAAGGTCACGTCCATCGGCACCCAGCCGTACGGCGCCAGGTACAGCCAGCCCCAGTCGTGCATGTTGTCGTAGGCGGCATCGGAGACGATCCAGCCGGACTGCCAGCGCGCCGGGATGCCGTTCAGGCGCAGCAAGGTGATCAGCAGCAGGGTCTGCTGGCCGCAGTCGGCATGGCTGGCCGCCAGGGCGTGGGCGCCGATGTCGGCGAGCGTCGAGTACTCGCGCGCACCGGCCCAGGGTATGCGGTCCACGGCGTCGAACAGGCGCCTAGCGACCTCGTACGGACGCGTCTCGTCGCCCACCACCTGCGCGGAGAACAGGCGCATGGCATCGGTGAACGCCACGTGCGGCGCACGCTCGGCGACGAACGGCGCGAGCTCCGGCGTGATGGCCGCCGGCACCACCCGGTCCGGATCGATCGCGGCGTACTGCGCGATGACGTCGAGGGAGTAGCGGATCGAGAACCGGGTGGGACGACCCGCCTGCGCAGGCTGTTCCAGGTACACGGTGCGCTGCAGCGTGCCGTCCGGCGCCACCACGTGACGTGCAGGCACGGTGGCCAGCAGCTGCAGGCGCTGCTGCTGGCCGGGGATGGCGCGCGGGTACGGGATCCAGGCACGTACCGTTTCGCCAGGCGGCACCGCATCGGCCTCGACGATCAGCGACTGGGTCACCTCCACGCGACGCACGGCGGCGCCGTCGGCACCCGGCCGCAGTGCCTGCGTGCGCACTTCCGCGTGGTGCGGGTGCAGGGACTGCAACGGACTGTCGTTGAACGGTTTCGGGTCGGCGCGGCGCGCGCGCGCCTCCGCGCTCAGTCGGAACAGGTTGCCCGCGGCGCGGTTGAACCAGCGGCGCCGGCCATCGATGACCCGCGCTTCCAGAAGGCCGGCGGCATCCCAGCGCACGAACTCGTCGTCACGCAGGTCCGGGATCTGCCGGCGCACGTCCGCCAGCGCCGCGTCGCGGTCGAGGTTGAAGTCGAGCAGGATCCGGCGCATGCGCTCGCGCTCGAACAGCAGCGCGTCGCGCGTGGCGGGATCGAGCCCGGGCTGTGCCAGGGTGGTGTCGATGCGCGCGTGCGCCGCTGCGAAGTCGCCGGCCTCGACCAGGGCCGACACGTGCACGGGCGCGGGTGCCGGCAGTTCGCTGCCCCGTGCTGGCGCCAGGGCCGCGCACAGCAGCGCCGAGACGATCGCGACGCGGCGCAACAGGGTCAACGCACGGCGTCCGCACGGCGGGCGGACGCTGGTCCGGCGCGCCGCTTCGCGCCCACCGACGACCCGTGACCGGCACGGGCATGCGTCGGGACATCCAGTTCGGTCATGCCGGCCCCCAAGAACGGCTGTAGCCGCTGTGTAACATGGCCATCACGGGCGGTCAATAATTTATTCCGCGCGCTTGATTTGGCGGAATCATCTATTCCATGATCGGGTGATTCGTGCTCCACGCGTTCGCCCGGGCCATTCAGGAGGCACCGATGCACTGCCAGCCGC
>DATINB010000545.1:0-1562 GCA_035474775.1 Luteimonas sp. | reverse complement strand
AGCTGCACCGCCTTGCCCAGGCTCCACTGCTCGTACACGAACGCAGCGGCCTGCCGGCTGTGCGTCGTCGGGACGAAGGCTTCTTCCCCCAAGGCCTCGAAGCGTGACGATTCGGCCTGGACGCCGAACACACCCTCGAGTTGCCCTGCGCCCAGAGGCCGTGCCGCGTGCACCGCTTCGACGCGGAGGTCGCCGCCCTTGTTCTTGAAGGTGGTGCCCACCGCGCCGGTGCCTTCCGCTTCCTGGTGCTGGTAGTCGGTGAAGCCGGCCTGCGCCCGCACCGTGCCGATGAAGCCACCCAGGTCGCGCACTTCGCCCGACAGCGACAGCTTGTTGCGCCGCATCCGGATGGTCACGTCCTCTTCGGCGACGGTGCCGTAGTCGTTGCGGTAGGTGTCCAGGCTGGCCCCCAGGAAACCGTGGTCCCACACCATGGAGCCGCCGACCGCGCCGCCCTGGGCGTCGCTGGCGGAGTTGGCCACCCGGTCGCGCCGTTCGGTGCCACCGCCGTCCACTGGGCGATCGAACGTGGGCACCCGCAGGTCGTCGGTCTTGCGCCAGAAGCCGTCGGCATGCAGCGCGAAGCCGGAGCCGCCGGTTTCCACGAGGGCCGACACACCGCGCTCATCGGCCGCACCACCCATCCGGGCTTCGGCCGCGCCGGAGACGCCGCTCACCGGCGAGCGCGGAATCCGGTTGTCGATCGCGTTGACCACGCCGCCGACGGCGCTGCCGCCGTAGAGCAGGGCGGCCGGCCCGCGCAGCACTTCCACCCGCTCCACCACCAGTGGATCGATCGGCACCGCGTGGTCGAAGCTGAGGCTGGACGCGTCCAGCGAGGCGCCGGCATTGCTCAACACGCGGATGCGGTCGCCGTCCTGGCCCCGGATCACCGGGCGGTTGGCATTGGGGCCGAAGTAGGTGGACGACACGCCGGGCAGGCCTTCCAGGGTCTCACCCAGCGAGCTGCCACGGCGCAGCACGAGTTCATCGCCACTGATGGACGTGGCGGGCGCGGCGAGCTGCTCCGCGCGCAACGGGTTGCCGGTGATGATGACCGACTGGACGCCGGTCCCCGAGCTGGAGGTGCCGGAGGCGGATGCCACCGGGGCGGGGGGCGTGTCGGGCGCGGGCGGCGGGGTGTCGTCGGCTGCACGAGCGGCGCTCATGGCCAGCAGGGCGATGGCAGCGACGACGGCGCGTTGCCGCGACAGGGGGCAAATGCGGTTCATGGAAAGTCCTTGCCCGCGCGGCGCTGCGCGCAGGGCATTCAAGCGTTAGACGGGGGTGCTGAGCGCCGAAGGGGCGGCCACAGCGGACGCAGCGGCTGCAGCGGTGGCTGCAGGCGGCTGCTGATCAACGGCTCAATGCAGAAGGACAGGAGGCGCGCGGCTGAGGTAGGCGCGTGGCGCAGGCGCCACCCAGGCGCTGATGCGGTCCGAGCGGGGCGCCGCATGGCGTGCGGCCGAGGGCGGCACCGCGGGCAGCTTGCCCAGCAGGGGGCCGCCCGCCATGGCGGCGGCGGCAAGGCACAGGTCGCAATGCGCGGGGTCCAGTGCCTG
>DATINB010000544.1:0-5721 GCA_035474775.1 Luteimonas sp. | reverse complement strand
CGCGAGGCCCACAACGTCACCGGCGCCTCGCTGCCGGTGGATGGCGGCTGGACCGCGCAATGAGCGGCGCGGGCGCTGGCGCGGATACCGCGCCCGGGCCCCGGCAGGCGGCGGCTGCGCCATGCCCACCCTGCTGATCGCCGACGATCATCCGTTGTTCCGCGCCGCATTGCGTGGCGCGGCGATCGATGCCGCCGACGACATCGCCACCTGCGAGGCCGGTTCGCTCGACGAAGTCCTCGCCACGCTGGAGGCACGCGCGGACGTCGACCTGGTCCTGCTCGACCTGCACATGCCCGGCAACCATGGCCTGGCTGGACTGGCCGCGATCCGCGCGCAGTTTCCGGCGGTGGCGGTGATGCTGGTCTCCGCGAACGAGGACCCGCGGATCGTGCGCCGCGCCCTCGATCACGGCGCCGCCGGCTACATTCCGAAAAGCGCCGGCCTGGACGAGATGCGCGATGCCATCCGCACGGTGCTGGCCTGCCAGCAGTGGCTCCCGCCGGCCCTGCGCGCGGCGGTTGGGCGCGCACCCTCGGCGCCCGCGGATGCGGACCTGGCGGGCCGCCTGGCCAGCCTCACGCCCCAGCAGTTCCGTGTGCTGTCGCTGGTCGCCCGGGGACTGCTCAACAAGCAGATCGCCGACCGCCTGGACGTGCAGGAGCGCACGGTGAAGGCGCACCTGTCGGCCATCTTCGAAAAGCTGGGCGCACGCAACCGCACGCAGGCGAGCGTGATCCTGCGGGAACTCGAGATCAGCGACCCCTCGCGACTGCCGGGCACCTGACGCGCAGCGCGCCTGCGCCCCGGCCTCACGCGGACCGGGTCGCCAGCAGGCGATCGAGCACCGACTTCAGCGCCAGCGGCCGCACCGGCTTCTGCAGCAGGCCGAGGCCGCGGTCGCCCACCTCGCGCCGTACCGCGTCGGTCGCGTCGGCACTGAGCACCAGCGCGGGCCGTTCGCCATGGCGCATCGACAGCCGCGCGTGCAGGGCGGTGCCGGTATCGCCGCCGTCCAGGTGGTAGTCGAGCAACCACAGGTCGGCGGCGCGCGCGTCCAGCGCGGCCGTCGCCGCCGCGTGGCCTGGCACCGCGGTGACGGTGCATCCCCAACCTTCCAGCAGCCGTTGCAGCGCCTGGAGCGCGGCGGGCTCGTTGTCGACGACCAGCACGTGCGCCCCCGCGAGCCCGCCACGCCGGGTGGACGGCGCCGACGGTTCGCTGTGCGCCGACCGTGGAAGCTCAAGTGCGAACACGGTCCCCCGGCCGATCCGGCTCTGCAACCGCAGCGGTGCGTCCAGCAGGCGCGCAATGCGCTCGGCGATGGCCAGGCCGAGTCCCAGCCCCTGTCCGGGCACACCATCGCCGCGCCGGAACTCCTCGAAGATCACCGCCTGCTGGTCGGCGGCGATGCCGGCGCCGGTGTCGTGCACCTCCACGCGCAGCCCGCTCGCGGTGCGCCGAACCCCGAGCAGCACGCCGCCGGCGTCGGTGTAACGCACGGCGTTGGCGAGGAAGTTCTGCAACGCCCGACGCAGGAGTTGCGGATCGCTGCACGTCCAGGCGCCGGTCGCGCGGTAACGGAACCGCAGGCGGCGGTCCTCGGCAAGCGCGCGGAACTCCGACGCCAGCGGATCCAGCACGTCGGACAGCGGGAAGATGCGCACCTGCGGGACCAGGCCGCCCGCCTCCAGGCGCGCCATGTCGAACAGCCCGGTGAGCAGGTCGGTGGTGGAATCCAGGGCACCGCTGATCTGGCGCAGCGAATCGCGCCGGGCCGGGTCGATCTGCAGCGCCAGCGCATCGGTGAACAGCTGCGCGGCGTGCAATGGCTGCAGCAGGTCATGGCCCACCGCGGTCAGGAACCGGCTCTTGGCTTCGTTGGCGCGCTCGGCTTCGCGTCGCGCCTGGTCCAGGCTGCGGGTCCGCTCGACGACGCGCTGCTCCAGCGTCTCGTTGCTGGCCTTGAGCTGCGCCTCGGCATCGCGGAACGCGGTCACATCGGTGAAGGTGGCGACGAAGCCACCGCCCGGCATCGGATTGCCGCGGATCTCGACGATGCTGCCATCCGGGAACACCCGTTCGGTGAGGTGCGGCGTGCCGGCCCGCATGCGCTGCATGCGGCGTGCCAGCGCCGAACCGGCATCGCCACGGTGCGGCATGCGGCGCAGTGCCCAGGCCGTCAGGGTGGCCACGTCGGCACCCACCTGCAACATCCCCGGGGGGTAGTCGAACAGTTCGGCATAACGCCGGTTCCATGCCACCAGGCGCTGGTTGCCGTCGACCACGCTGATGCCCTGCGACATGTTCTCCAGCGCGCCTTCCAGCAATCGCTGGTTGAAACGCAGGTCCTGCGACGCCTCGCCGACGATGGTGGCCACGGTGTCGAAGTCCCGGCCCGCCTCGCGCCGTGCGGCGTCGAGCAGAAGGCGCGCGGAGGCCGCGCCGAGCACCGCCGACAACTCTCGCTCCAGCGCCGCCTCGTGGCTTGCGGGCACCGCGCCGGCAGGCGGCGACCCGGACAGCAGTGCATCGACGACGTCGCGTGGCAGGAAGCGCATGCCGGCCTCGCGCAGCGTCCTGGCATCGAGTCCGCGGCGCAGGCGCGCCGGCGCGCGCACGGCGGCCAGGTCCGATGCCGCCGCCAGCCACGTCGCCGCCACGCCCGAGATCAGGCTCACGCCGACTGCCCGCCCGACGCGGCTCCACCCGGTCAGGCCCATGAAGGTGTCCGGCGCGAGCAGGACGATCCCCAGCGGTCCCGACCGCAACCAATCCGGCGTGGCCTGCTGCGCATCCGCGACCACCGGCACCAGCAGCAGCCAGCTCCACGTCGCCACCGCGACGAGGATGCCCGCGATCACCGCCCGCGGTGGCGTGTGCGGGCGCCACATCGCGAACCCCATGGCGGGTGCCAGCGTTCCGAGCGCGGAGAAGGACAGTGCGCCGACATCCGCCAGTGCGTCGTTGCCGGCGACCAGCCGGCTGTAGCCCCATGCCAGCAGCACGATGGCCAGGATCCCCGCGCGCCGCAGCACCAGCACCGAGCCGCGAAGGTCGCGCCCTGGCGACGCCCATGCGCCATGCAGCAGGAGTGGCGTGACCAGGTGGTTGCCGATCATCAGGCTCAGCGCCAGCGTGCTGACCACCACCATCCCGGTGCCGGCGCTGAGGCCGCCGAGGAAGCCCAGCAGGGCCAGGGCCTCGTTGCCGTGCAGCAGCGGCAGTGCCAGCACGTACAGATCCGACGGCACGCCGCTGCCCGACAGCCATGCGTGCCCGGCGCGCGCGATCGGCAGCACCGGCAGTGCGATGGCCAGCATGTACAGCGGGAACAGCCAGCGTGCGCGCAGCACGTGGCGCTGGTCGCGGCATTCCACCGCGCCAACGTGGAACTGGTGCGGAAGCGTGAACATGGCCAGCACGCCGAGCAGCACCAGCGGCGCGAAGCCCGACCAGTCGTCGCCCGGCGGCGTGGCCGTGGACAACCGCGCCGGGGCGTCCGGCAGGCCGAGCACGAACCAGCCGACCGCCAGCATCGCGCCCAGCTTGAGCAACGCCTCGAATGCCATGGCCAGCACGAGGCCGCGGTTGTGCTCGCTGGCGCTGGCGCTGCGGGTGCCGAACAGCATCGCGAATGCCGCCATCGCCAGGGCCACGTACAGCGCGCTGTCCTGCCACGCCGGCACCTGCATCGCGTCCTCGCGGACCAGCAGGGAGAAGCTCATGGCCACCGCCTTCAGCTGCAGCGCGATGTACGGCACGATCCCCACCAGTGCCACCAGCGTGACCACCGCCGCCAGCCAGCCATCGCGGCCCAGGCGGGTGGCGATGAAATCGGCCAGCGAGGTCGCGTTGGTCTCCTGCACCTGGCGCACCAGCCTGGCGAGGATGCCGGCCCCGAACACGTACAGGGCGATGGTGCCGACGAACGTGGGGGGCAGCGGCCAGTCGTAGCGGGCCGCCTGCGTCACCGTGCCGAAGAACGTCCATGACGTGCAGTACACCGCCAGCGACAGCGCGTACACCGACGCCCAGTGGCCGTGCAGCACGCGCGGGCGGCGCTCGGCATGCACCGCGACCGCGAACAGCAGCCCCACCCAGAGGAGGGCGGCGGCGATCACCATGCCCGTGGTCAGCATGGGTGCTGCCGAGAGCCGGCACGCGGGACAGGCGGCGCAGCACGTGCGCCGGCGGTGGGCGGAATCATCCGCTCAGGATACTGACGCACCCCGCTCCCCGGATCGGTGCCGCGGCACCGCCGTCAGAAGTTGTAGCGCACCGACAGCGAATAGTTGCGCGGCATGCCGTAAAACGCCGTCTGGATGTTGGCCACCGACGAGAACTCCTGGCCCTCCGTCTTGTAGACCTCGTCGCCCAGGTTGCGCACGCCGGCACGCACCTGCCACGCGTATTGCGGGGAATCCCAGCTGCCGAACAGACCGTACAGCGTGTACGCGTCCTGCTTGAGGTTGGGCCGGTTGTCCACGGACAGCCAGACGTCGTCGCGGTAGGACGCATCCGCACCGAAGGTCAACGCGCCTCGGGCGCCCAGCTGGAACGTGTGCTGCAGCGCCAGCCGCGCGGTCCACTCCGGAGAGAACGGCACGAACGCATGCAACCCGGCGAGCGCCGGGTTCAGGTCGACGCGCGGATCCACGAACTCGTCGTAGCGGGCATCGAGGTAGGACAGTTGCCCGCTCAACCGCGTGCCCTCTCCGAGCAGCGCCGCACCCTCCAGCTCGAAGCCGTCGATCACCAGTTCCGCGGCATTGAGTACCGGGAAGGCGAAGGTCGGCGTCGGCGAGCCCGGGTTCTGCACCTCGGACACGCGCGCCTGGAAGTCCTTGTAGTTGCTGCGGAAGGCGGCGACGCTGCCCTGCAGGCGACCGTCGTCGGAGCGCATCTTGAGGCCAGCCTCGTAGGTCCACACGAATTCCGGGTCGAACACCGCGCTGCGCGTTTCCGCCACCGAGTTGGCACGCCCGTTGAAGCCGCCGGACTTGAAGCCGCGATTGGCCGACACGTAGCCCATCATGCCGTCGCCGAAGGCCTTCTGCAGGCTGACCGAAGGGGTCCACGCATCCCAGGTCTGGCGGCCGTCGAAGGCCACCGTTTCGTTGAGCGCGGCCAGGATGGGGCCCCAGAAGGTACTGGTGCTGCGCGTGTAGTCCTTTTCTTCGCGGGTGTAACGCAGGCCGGCGGCCAGCGTCCAGCTGGGCACGAACTCCCACGTCGCGTGCGCGAACGCCGCCACGCTGGTGGTCTGCAGGTCGTCCTCGATGGTGCGCAGGAACGAGATCGGGATCCCGGCAAAGCCGAAGAAGTCGTCGGCATAGGCTTCCTGGTACGACGGCACGTCCTCGCGCATGTAGTAGGCCCCGGCGATGGCCTGCAGGTCGCCACCATTGTCGAACTGCAACTGCAGCTCCTGGCTGACCTGCTGCTGGTCGATCGCCACGAGGACGTCGCCGAGTTCGAACTCCGATGCGTCGATGTCGATGTACGAATGGGTATCCAGCGCGCGCCACGCACTGATGCTGCGCAGGCTCCATTCGGGCGACAGGTCCCAGCCGACGTTGAGGCTCGCGCCCTTGTGGGTGAGGTGCTGGCCCTGACCCGGCGCGAACGAGGTGCGCGACTCGAAGTCGTACTCGCCGGTCTCCGGCTGCAACAGCACCACCGGCCCCTGCGCCAGGTCGGTCCGCACCAGCGGCGCGG